>NZ_RJNX01000005.1:0-172040 GCF_003942775.1 Streptococcus mitis
CGCGTTACTCACCCGTTCGCAACTCATCCGGAGAAGCAAGCTCCTCCTTCAGCGTTCTACTTGCATGTATTAGGCACGCCGCCAGCGTTCGTCCTGAGCCAGGATCAAACTCTCATTAAAAGTTTGAGTTCTCACTCATTTCTGTCACTGACAGATTTATTGTTTTTTTCATTGTTCAGTACTACAACCTTAGTTGTAGTGCCCTGCACATTGGTTCGTCTTGTTCAGTTTTCAAAGGTCTTTGTCACTCGCTTCTCTCAAGCGACAACTATATTAGTATATCACAGGCGCTTTTGCTTGTCAACACTTTTTTGAAACTTTTTTAATCTTTTTTTCATCAAGTGTTCCATCTGCAACATACCATAGTCCGTACGGGATTCGAACCCGTGTTACCGCCGTGAAAAGGCGGTGTCTTAACCCCTTGACCAACGGACCAGAGCTGTTATTTTCAACTCTTACTATTATACAGGCTTTTCAAACTTTGTCAACACCTTTTTTAAACTTTTTTAATTAATTTTACAACAGCTTCTGTCCGTGCTGTGTGAGGAAACATATCGACCGACTGGATATAATGAAGATCATAGACTTCTACTAAGCGTACCAAATCACGAGCCAAGGTCGAAACATTACAAGAAATATAGACCATTTTTTCTGGCACATAGGTAAGAATTGTATCTAATAACTTATCATCTAGACCTGTACGTGGTGGGTCCACAATCAGAGNATCTGCTCGGTAGCCTTCCTTATACCAGCGAGGAATAATCTCTTCTGCCGTTCCAGCTTCATAATGAGTATTGTCAAATCCCATTCTTTTAGCATTTCGCTTGGCATCTTCAATAGCTTCTGGAATAATATCCATANCTCTGAGTGTTTTTACTTTCTTTGCAAAGGCAAAACCAATCGTTCCAACTCCACAATAAGCGTCAATCAAATGGTCTTCTTTATGAACATCCAGCGCTTTTACCGCCTCGCTATAGAGGACTTCTGTTTGTTCAGGATTTAGTTGATAGAATGCTCGAGGGGATAGTGAAAATTCATAATCAAGAACACCTTCTTGAATACTCTCTTCTCCCCAGATAATCTCTGTCTTTTCACCATAAATCTCACTGGTTTTAGCTGTATTTGTATTCACAGCTACTGTCACAACTTCTGGGAAATCTTTAACTAAGTCTTTTACTAGTTGGGTTAAATTAAGCTGACGATTTGTAACAATAATAATCTGAACCTGTCCAGTCTTTCTTGCTCGTCGGACCATTATCGTTCTAACACCTAGAACTTTTCTCTCATCCGTGATTGGAATCTGGTGAAAAGTAAGTAATTCTGCTAGACGATTAGCAATCACTTGGGTTTCCTTATCTTGTACTAGGCAGTCTTTCAACTCTACTAAATAGTGAGAGTTTTGTGCATATAAGCCCGCCTTGACCTGACTTTTAAATTTTCGAGTCTGAAATTGTAACTTAGCACGATAGTACTTGGGTTCCTGCATACCAATCGTCGGGCGGATTTCATAATTTTCATATCCTGCAGGGGAAAATTTTTTCAGCGCTTGATGAAGTAAGTCCGTCTTGAACTCCAGTTGCTTATCATAATGCAGGTGCATGATTTGGCAGCCTCCGCACTCATTGTAAATAGTGCAAGCTGGCACAACACGGAATTTAGACTTCTTGTTGACCTTCAGTAATTTTNCCTCAACAAAGTTACGTTTAATAGAAGTAATCTGACAATAGATATCTTCTCCTTTGAGAGCACCAGGCACAAAGACTAATGTTTTTTGATAAAAGCCGATTCCCTCACCATTAATTCCCATGCGCTTGATTTTTAATGGTATTTTTTGTTTCACTTTCAGATTCATACCCCTATCTTATCACATTTTGAGTTATTCCGCTACCGCTTGATTTTTATATTTCATTAGTAAGTAATGGCCTTGATATTCCTGATTTTCTTTAAAATCATATTTCCTTATATTTTCTTTAAATTCTTTAAAAGTTCCTAAAAATGTTCACAAAAAAAGCCCCATAAAGGAGCCACTATACTATATGATGAGTTCAGCAGGCAAGAAACTAGCACGATGAAACGTGCTTTTTTTATTACCTAGCACCATTATACCATACTATCACCAACCTATATATTCGGAAATCTAAAAGCCCCTAGATTCGTTTCTAAAGGTTTCTAGTTTTTTAATGGAGTTTTATATGATGAAGCCCTAAAACGGGGCGTCCTAGACTCCAGTTATTCAGCTGATGGCTACTTATATGCTTCTAGTTCTCTGTTCTGGTGGATTCTAGCAAAGTTTAAGACAGCTATCTGTTTGTATCTATGATAATTAGTGGATTTTGTCCCAGCAATTTCTAAACATTCACTTACTGTTTTCTTCCTCATGTAACAATAATGGATAATAAAGTATTTTCTGGCTCGCTTATTCTCTATCTTATTGATATCATGGACAAATGTTTCTAGACTCTCTCTGATTGCCTTTTCATACTTACTAGTCAAATTCCACTGATCAGGTAAGACAAGTTCCCAAGCTTCTTCATCTATTGTAACTTGGTTTTCACTTCCTGCCATCCTCTGGAATCTCAGAAAGTAGGTCATCCGCTTTCTGACGTTCATCATCGTTTTAAACTTATCCAGCTCCATTTTAACGACAACCTTTCTACTCCTATACCTCAGAACTATCTTAATCTTCTTTTAGGATTCCCAAACTTGGCAATCCTTTCATCTCGTTTTCTTTTACGTTCTTCAGCGGACTCTATACCTATCTGTTTTCGACGCTCCACATCTTCTTGATTGATATTACTCCATTTTCTGGTATGTACGTTCTGCCGTCTCCCATCTTGCGGATAATATTCAACGGTACATCTACAATTACTATGCCGTCTGTAAATATCATGGGGAACGGAAGGATATTTATAACTGCCCTCCAGTTCTTGGCACCACTTACAACACTTTCCAGCCGTTCGTCTAGTGATTTTAGGGCTAAGTCCTGCTTTATACTGAAATACCACGTTTTTTTGAATCGTATCATCTACAATACTTTGGGTAAAATTAACGATCGTTTCACCCACCAACCATTTTACAGCCCCAAAATCATCTTCACTAGCTAAACGATTGACTAAGCCATCAATCCTATCTTGATTCAACTCAGGAACTTGAGCAGGAATGCGAAGGTTAGCCCTAAGGTTTAAATCTTCTTGAACTTTTTCAGTATAATCACTTACAAGGTCATAGTTTCGACCTAAAACATCTTCTAGCAATCGTTGAGCGATATTATAGTACATCTTACCATCTGGTAGGCTTTCATTACTCAAGTAAGCTCCTAAGACCTTTGAGAGTATTTCACCAATTTCTATAGCATATTGATTGGCGTCCAGATAATTAGCTTTATTCTCTTCTAGCTTTTCTAGTAACTCTTCCAGAATCTCACTATCAAGCCTAGCTTTTTTCAAATTCGGCCTTAATTTTCTGGAGTAGACTCGGAAAAATATCTTCCATTACTTTTCACCTCCTTCCAGTAAACTGCCTTTTTCATTTTGACGCTCTTTCTGCCGTCTATAGTATCGTTTCTTTTGGGTCAATATCTTGTCTTTTTTCTTTTGGTAACGCTCTGCATCTTTCTTTTTATTACATAGCTTACAAACTTTTGAGAAGCCTTTCTTGTCTGAATGCTTTCTATAAAAGTTTTCGCTAGATAATTCTTTAGTCTCATGACACTTGGAGCATTTTCTAGTTACAGTGGTTTCATTCAATCCTATTTACTCCTTTTTGTCTTTCTCGCTCGCGAGAAAATATGTACAGTGATGGCGTGAAGTCCGGGAGCTCCGAGGGGGAGGGGGATATCCCCCCGTCTTCTCCCTGGTTGCTTCAGGCTCTTTCACAAAAAATATTTTTTCCGATTCACTTTATTAAAAAATTTTTTAAAATATTTTCTAATTACTTTTATAGAATCTTTAAGATAAATCTTTCAGCATTTCGGTCATCGATTTGTTGAGTTTTTGCTGGTGTTCATCAGGCATTGATAGGCGCTGACTAACTTCTCTATCAATCTCCTTGCGCTTCTCTTCTGTCAAGCGTTCAATCTCTTGCTGGTGCTTTCTTTCCTTCTTTTCTTTTAATAGTTCACCAGAACGATCTATGATAGCTTGCCACTTGGCGTCTCTTGCTAAACATTCTTGTCTATGTCGCTCCATCGCGTCAACTGCTTGTTTAGTTTTCTCTTCATAAATCTCAGCAGACTTTTCCGCTAAATACTTCCCGTATTCGTTTAAATCAAATTTACCAGTAGGTAGGGTCATTCTATATACCTCATCTTTCTATTTGTTAGCAGGGGGATAACTGAAGGGGGGAGGGGGTATTTTTTACCCTTGCCCCTTCTCAAAACTCTCTGCCATTTCTTTTAAGTTATCTTGATATCCATGTAAAAAATTTCTTGGGGTGTAAGATAAACCAAGATAGAAACTATTTAAAATCCACCCTTCTTTACTTCTTTTGTACTCTTCACTATTTTTAGAAATCTCTTTTTCAAGTTTTCTAAGTATCTCGTTTACTTTACCAACTTCTTTGGCGGACTCATCGCCCAACTTTACAATTTCCATTAGTTTAGCTACTGCTGGGGTAAAGAAAGTATTTTGTTGTTCGTCGGCCAATCTATAAATGTCTGCAAGCATAGCATGATATTCTTCATAGGTAACTAATGGATCTCTAGTTAATTCTTTCAAACGTCCTTCGTGAAATTCCTTTGTACGTTCTGCCGTCCATAGGTCACTTTTTGCCTCAATGTATTTTTCTGAGTTGATTTCTTTTTGAGCCTGTACCAGCTTGGCTTGGGCGTCTGAAATAGCTTGGTTTGCTTTAACCAGTTCCGCCTCAGTCACCTCAATATCTTTCTTATTCTGTTTAATCAGTTTGTCAATTTTATTTTCAATAGTTTGTAATGTTTCCATGTTCTTTTATTCCTCATTTCTTTTGATTCTTTTTGATTGTGCTTATTGGTTTCAACTCTCTACTGGGTCTTTATTCCTCATTACCTCCTCTTTCTCAAAACAAAAAGAGACGCAACAAAAAAGCTACTTAGCTTTAATGTTACGCCTCTAGTTGTCTAGTCAGCTATCTTTCTTTAATTGTTGTTTCAATCTGGACAATGTTGCCATCTTGACTAGTAAATACCACGCTTCCGAAGTCTGGTATTTTCTTCATCTCTATTATACCATTTTTGTTAAAGATAATAAAGTTATCCTGTAAAAATGGAGTGTAGTCTTTGTTTGGATTCATCTGTTTTTCCTCTCTTTTTTGGTGCCATATATTTAACATATCTTCTATTTTGTGACTTCCAAGCACTTCCTAGAATCTCTTTTATATCAAGGGGATAGGCCTATTTCCTGTTTTTGAATTTACATTTTCTCATTATGTAAAATAGAAAGTCTATTTAGTAGTCAAATGTTAGTATACTCTGGTCTAGTTCGTCTTGAGTATAGCCAATATATCCAAGTGTAATCTCTGGTGTTGAATGGTTAAATATTCTTTGTAGAATACCTACATCACCATTCTTTTTGTAATGATGATAGCCAAATGTCTTTCTCATTGAGTGGGTTCCTATATTTTCAATCCCACATTTATTTCCAGCTTCTTTTAAAATTTTATACACTTGAGTTCTTGAAATATGACAAATTTTTACCCCCTTGCCATTCTCTCTTTTTCTGCTCGGAAATAAAAAATCATATTCTTTAAGTTGTTTATTCTCAATGTATTGATTTAAAGCATTTCTTAATTGTTGATTAATTGGAAAACGTCTTATTTTGCCTGTTTTTTTCTCCCTTATTTCAATTTTGTCTTCTATGATTTGTTTGACTTTAATTGGAATAATATCACTAACTCGTAAACCTGTATAAATTCCAAATAGGAATAATACGTAATCTCGTTCATTCTTCCTTCTCAAAAAATCCTTAATTCTTTCGATGTCATCAGTATCTCTAATAGGGTCAACTACTTTCATTTTCAAACCTCTCTTAAAAAAATTCTTAGAGTTCATAAAAAAAGTGTAGTCATTTTGGGATATCTAGTGACTACGCTATCCGCTTTACAGCCCCAAGGGTTTTCGCCATGCGTAGTCATGTAGTCACCTTGCTCCCAAAAAAATAAACAATAAACGCCTTTTATCTCTTATCTTCATATACTCTTTAATAAATAGAAAATAACTACATTTTTATATAAAAGTCAATAATACCAAGAGTTTAGGGGTGTAGTCAGTAAAATAGTAAAAACAACACTTTTTTCTAACCCCTTATGTATCAAGGGTTTTCTTCCTATTTAAAATGTAGTCATTTTTTGAAAACAAACTACACTGACTACATTTTTTTCACGTAAGCTGGTTTAATACTTTTACCAAATCTTGTTGATCGCCTATGTTCCCAACCGTCTCGGTTTTGCATGTACTTTTTAACCTTAGCCTTATCCTTTGGCGGTACTTTGTCAGTCAAATACACCTCTTGAAAAAATAGCTTAATGGTCATCTTGTCCCTATCTACCAGTTCGCCATAGGTGTCTGTGTCAAGTTCAACCGTTCCACCCCTATTATTTCTATAGTATCCCTCGTTCATCATATCATAGATATAATAGCATCGCGTCCTGTCTGTGGTCGGGAACTGATACATTCTTTTTGGGTAAGGAGTGCCTAAATATCGCTCCAAATCCTCAAGGGTTTCATCAACAAACTTGTAACGGCTTCTAACCTCATTTACTAGCTTTTCCTGCTCGTCTGTCAGGTTCAAGACTTGGTTAGCTCTCCAAGCCATCACCATAGCACCCCAAAAGTGTCTACGGTCTTTCTCTGTCCACTTCCTGCCCCTATAAGCGGTGTCTTTGTGTACCTCAGCAACCAGAAAGCGCCTTTCTCCTGTCAGGTCGTTTAAATAATCATGGTCATTGGTTGCCCTCACAATAATAAAACTCTTAGGCAATCGCCTGTCGCTGGAGGCGTAAGGCGGTCTAAACTCCAGCTTGGTTTCTGTGATGAATTTCTTCAATTCTGAAAAACTAGCCTTTTTACTGGCCACCATCTCATCATCAAATACACACCAGTTTCTTACCATTCTAGCCTTGTCGTCTTTGTCTGTGAAGGTCTCAACGGTTGTAAAATACTTGTGAGTAAAAAGCCCCTCAAAAAATTGGGTCTTTCCTACTCCCTGCCTTCCAGTCAAGTCCAGCACAAAGTCAAACTTGATGGTAGGGTCAAACACCTTGGCAACCGCTCCACGGAAAAACAAGTCCATGATAATACGGTTATATTCATCATCCTTGATATTGAGATAATGCCTTAAAATAACAAAAGGATCACGCTGATTTACTAACTCTTTATACTCGCTTTCGCAAGATTCCAGATAGTCTTTTAAAGGGTTGTAGCTATTTTCTCCAGCTACCACTTCCAAGATATCAGCGATATCTCCTTTTTTATAATCCATCTTATACTTGGTAGCAATATAAGCCCTAATCTCTCTGATAATCAGGTCATCGATTGTTCCGCTCAAGGTTCTACCATTTAACTTAATGGACTTGGTAACGTCAATTTCATATGTAAAAGTGTTGTACTGTATCGCCCCTTTTAGTTTACTATCCCCACTCAAAATCTTCTTGAGATTGTCCAAGGTTATGGCGAAGCCTTTTCCTTTGGTTTTAGGCGTAAGATTCAGGCTATTGTTTTCCTCATTGGTCTCCCTTGCTTGGGTCAAGTCCACCACTTCAGGCGGTGCTTGTTTCTGATTTTCTTCAATGATTTTATTTACAATTTCTTCACTATTCAAAAGCCACCTCCTTATAGAATTTTGTCGCTATTTCTAGGAAATAGCTGGCTAGGTCTTTGCGTTTGACGATTGCTGAAAACAAATCTACCAGCTGACTAAAACTGTAGCCATTCACAAATAGCAAGCGGACAAAAAGTGAAGTCTCATACCTGGTATAAATGCCATTACAAATCAGATCAAAAACCCAGCCTTTTAACTCCACTCCAAGCCCCTGTCGTTGCTCGGTCAATTTGTTTACCTCTAATTCTTTCAGGATCGTCAGCAGGTCAGGACTGGCCAAAACTATCTTCAAGTCTCTAATTAATTTCCAGCCCTCTACTTCCTCTTTTTTGTCTTTTACAGCCACATACAAACCTTTATAGTGGAAATCCGTCAGCGCCTCGCCTATCGGTTCAAAGTAGATGAATTTGAAGTGTTCCCCATTCTTCCAAGCTTGGGTAGGGGTAGACTTGAGAAAGCCAAACAAGGCCAATTTGTCACTAGACAAGGTTAACTCTATCACTCTCATTCTCCCACCCCCATAAACTTACGGATCTCGTCCACTTTATAATAAACTTTTCTGCTATCGTCTCCTGGAGGCTGATAACGCTTCAAGCCCATTCTTTCCCATTTTTGTAAGGTCAAATATTTTATATCTAACTCTTCCTGTACTCGTTTTGCGGAAATCAACCCAATGATTCGGGGAGGTATTTTCTCATGACTTTTTAGGTAACGTTCTAAGGCTTCTAATATTTTTATTTGAAGTTCTTCAATCATCCTTTCAAACATATCATCACCTCCACGGCTTAATGCTTGCAAGTTGGATATATCTCCCATAGTCAGGGCTTAAACTCTCGCTAGAACTTTCTCCTAGTTTCCTGTTTTCTCGCTCCATTTGAACGCACTTTTTGCGGTCTCGGTGGTTTAGATAAAGCAGTAAGCCAATCAGTACCACCATAGAGATTACCGCCTGTGTATTGGTCAAATCTAATTCATTCATGTTATACCCTCGCTTTGTAATTCTTGATATATAACTGTTGGGCTTGATGTTCCATCTTTTGGAAAGCTTCAACTTCTTGAACAGTTACTTTTTTATTGATAAAATCAGCGATAAACTGAAATAAATTCGGATTGTTTACTTTTAAAACAGCCATGAAGTTATCAAATTCTGCTTGTGTCATTTTTCTTATGTCTGGTGTTATCATCTGACTTGTACCCCAATTCTTTAAAATTCTCACAATTAAGGAGATAAACTGCAATCCCGTCCAACTCTCTATAGAGTTGTTCCATCTGGTCACGAATAACGGCCAAACCCTCTTTCATCTGTCCAGATAAGATAGCAGTATCTGCTCCGTTATTTTTCGCCATTATCAGCGAATTGCTCAACTGTCTAACTAATTCAATTCTGGGAAGCACATCTCCAAGTCTGCCCCCTTGCTCTTGAATTTCCTTTATGTTTAATGTCATATTGTTTTCCTGTGCCTTTTTCCTGCTTTTTCCTATATTGGATTGTTTCACCACTCCAAACGCTGGGCGATTGCCCCTAGTTGGCGGACGCATGTAGTGATGTTTCGTGGGTAAATACCCACATTTCCGCTAAACAAGTGCTCAGAGTCGCCGTGTCAGCACTTGATTTTCAAAACCTTTTCTAATTGCTTGCCTGCACTTCGGTTTTCTTAATTTTTCTTCGTTTCGTTTTCGATTTGATCGCCTAATCTTTTCCAGGCTCTATCAAATTCATCACGTTGAATTTCTTTACTATGTAATTGCCTTGCTAGTTCCATGCCTCTATGCATGAATCTAGCGAAGTGTGTTTTTGCTTCCATCCCTAACCCTCCATCATGTCATAAAGTAGGGCGTAGTGCTTATCTGGGATTCTGTCCAAGGCTTTCAAGCCGTCATGTTCTGCTTTTTGTCTGGTTTCCGCCTTGACCGTGCTATCAAAGGCGATAGAAAAGGCGTTTAGCATTGCCTTATAGCGGTCTACGCTCTTCAAATAGCGCCCACGGTCTGACAATTCCTTGTCTTCCAGTTCCTCTTTTACCGAATCGTCCAAGAGTGCGAACTTGGAGTACACCCCTTTTTCCACTTCAAATCCTAGACGCTTGTTTTGTCTCAGATTGTAAAGGTTGACCCTGCAACTCTCCAAGTTGCGATAGCCTAATACCCCAGCGATTTCTTCTAAATTTTTGCCCTCTAATTCGGACAATTTTTCAGCAATATCTTTGAATTTTACTGCTTGATGTTGTTTTCCCATTGTATACCTTGTCTTTCTATGCTATAATCAAGGTATAGAAAAAATATCTATACCCTGAATCTTGTCGCTTGCTTCGGTCGCCAAACTTTCCGCAAGTGACTTTTTTTCTTGCCTTTTTTCACGCTTTTTTCCCTGTCTGGGGGTTATAAAGCAAGTCTTTACTTTCGATAAGATCCAGAATCCAGCTGAATCCCTGCTCCACTGTTTCAAGAAATGCGCCCAGGTCTTCACTGTCCAATAACTCGTAGTTTATACAAAGATACTCGGCTAGTTGTCTGTCCATCTCGACTAGCTTTTTAAAATCCTTGAAATACTTAGGAATTTCTACTCCCTTGGCATTTGTAACTGTCTTAAAATCATTTCCCATTTTCTATACTCCTATACTTTAAAAATTAGTTCTTTAATTTCTGAATATCTCATATTCAAGTTGATCATCGCTATTGCCATATCTTCCAATCGCTGATAGTTTGTCAGTTCCGCGCTTGTTAAACTGTCAATACCGTTTTCACTTTCTCGCTCTTGCATGAGTTGGGCTTTGTTTTTCCCAGTCGCTCCCTTTAGCAGTAGGTTTGTAAGAGTGCTATAGGCATGCTGAGGTGCTTTCTCCCATGATTTGATAGCTTCGGTTAAGGTCTTGCGCTTTGGCTTTTCCAGTTCCCGTTGAAGATAGCGTTTAGAAAGTTCATCACGCATTTCAAAGAATGCTTTGACTAGGTTCATTTTGAATTGACGTACTGGTTCAGTATTCTTTAGATAAGTGATCAGCAAGGTTGCCTGTTGCTCGTTCAAACGATAGATTTTCATCGGTCGCCCTCGTCCGTCTAATTTACGCATTTCAAATGCGATAATTCCATAGTTTTCAAAATCAGCTTTATGCTTTCTCAAAAGTTCTTGTATTGTGTGATGAGTAACTTCAGCACATTCAGCGATAATCTCGCTCGTGGTGTATGGCTCTTTCTTACCATCCATGTAAACCAGTTCCATTGGTTCGCTCCTTTCTAATATTTCGTATCAAGAAATTCATCAAGTGTAACTCCTAAGTAACTAGATACTTTTTTCAATGTATCAATACTTGGATTCTTTGCACGTTCATAATACAAAGCCGTTAAGGTACTTTTTGAAATTCCCGTAGCTTTTGCAACATCAGCGGTTTTTTTGCGTCGCTTCGCTAATAACAACCTCATGTTATTTCTCATTTTTTACCTCCATTTTAGAAATTTCACCATAATTGATTGAAAGGTGTTTGATATGGTGTACTTTTTGTACAACTTTCTGTTGACAGCAATATTATATTGTACTTTTTGTGCAATGTCAATACTTTTTCTAAAAAATGTTGAATTTTTTTTACAACATTGTAAAAAAACGTGGTAAAATACTTTTGAAAGGTGTTTTAAAATATGGATAATAAGTTAAAAGAATTGAGGTTAAATAAAGAATTTAACGGCAAAAAAGGGATGACCCAGCAAGAAATAGCTGATGTAATAGGAGTTACAAAAAGAACTTACATTTATTGGGAAAAAGGAGAGCGTCAAATAAAACCTATAAAAGCCCAGAAATTAGCTGAATTTTTTGGGGTTAGTGTATCCTACTTATTAGGTTATGGTGATGAATTAATGACTTTCAATAGTGGAGCAGAGTTTGAAGAATATCGTAATAATTTAATCAAACACCTAAACACCAGAGAAAGACTTGAAAAAAAACTAGGTAAATCGACTGAACAGTATAAACTTGATAAAAAAACAATTGAAAAAATTGAACTTATAAAACAACGTATAAATCAAAAATACGGGACTAATTCTCACGGAAATCCTGCTTACGATGCTCTTGTAGCAGGTATTGGTGAAAACGACTTTTTTATACGATTATTTGATACTATACTAGATTTTGATGAACTAAAAGAAACAGAAATTTCAGACTTACTTTATAAGTACCTCATTTTAGATAACGATAGTAAACATTTAATACTAGAACTCATTAACAAATTACCACAATCTAAAACTAAATCTTTATCAGAAAAAGATAATAAATAACAAGGAGTAACTATCATGGGATTTTTTGATAACATTAAAGACGCTAGCACTCACTCAACTGCCTCAAATGCTACTGATTTACACTATGTAGTCCTTCAAGTAACCTTAAAAGAGAAATTTTTTGGTACTGGATCAGGAAACTTGACAGAATTAGAAAACGTCATTAACACCCAAGTAGCAAAAGGCTACCGCCTGCATACAATCACAACCGCCAATGGTGGAAGCAAAGGTTTAGGCGGTGGCGACCGTATTCAAGCCACAATGGTATTTGAAAAAATTCTATAAAGCTCCCCCATATTCGCCAATAGCACCCCTATTTCTAAGGTCTATTGTGCAAAAACAGGGGAAATTGAAGAATAGAAAGCCACTTTTACAGACTAAAGTGCAAAAAACGGCAAAATTAACAAATAGTAAAAGACAAGCCTGCTACTGCTGACTTGTCTGACAATGCAATAAAGGTAACTTTCCCAGCGTTGAGATTTTTTGATACTCAAAAATTTTTAAAAAACAAACCAAAAAGATTGACAAAAACTAAAAATTACAGTATTATTAGGCAATGAGAAGAGTTTCTGCTCCCAAGGGAACAGAGTACGCGAAACACCGCCTAGTTCTACTAGGTGGTGTTTTTGTATATAAGGAACATATATGAAACCATTTCAAACATTAGATGAACAAATAAAACTTCTCCAGTCTAGAGGTTTAGAAATAGATAACATAGAAGAATGTAAAAGATACCTTCTAACTAACAACTATTACAACGTCGTCAACGGATATAGTAAGTTTTTTCAAACATCAAAAGATAAATTTATAGCTGGTGCAGACTTTAGAGAAATAGCTGCAACACACTTTTACGATAAAGAAATTAAATCAGCTTTTTTAAAAGCAATTATAGATGCAGAAAAACACTTTAAATCCGTACTGGCATATCGTTTTTCAGAAGCATATCCAACACCATACGCTTATCTAGATATTAATAATTTTGAAACACAAAAAGATACAAAAAGGCTAGCACAAATTACTAATTTAATCAGTATATTAGCTAGAATACTCAATGATTATAATAGGGATAAGCAAAACAATTCTATAAAACACCACTATAAACAACATGGCGTTGTTCCTTTCTGGGTTATCATCAATGAACTTACATTAGGGCAAGCATTTAACTTTTATAGAAATCTAAACACTGATATAAAAAATCAAATAGCTAGAGATTTATCACCATTCTTACAAGAAAATATTGAATACATCCAAAATAGACCTAGTAAAGACCTTTTAAGTGGAAAGGCTTTAGAAAGTATTATTAAAAATATACTAGAAATTAGAAATATCACTGCTCATAATAATAAGCTTTTCAATTATAAATGTCGTGAGAATCTTCCACAACTAGCTTATTTCCACTATTACAATAACAATGCTAATACGTCAAGACAATCTGTATATTATGTTTTTCTTGCCTTGCAATGCCTACTTGCTTCCACACAATACGCTCAATTACATAACACTATTATTAAAAGAACCAAAGCTCTAAATAAAAAAGCGCACTCCATTGAAGCCGGCATTGTATTGGACACACTTGGATTTCCGAATAATTGGTATAATATCACTGACACATTAAGATAGAACTACTTGCAATATATGGGCTTTTTAAAACCCTCATATCAGCCCTATATCCGCCTTGTTTCCTATTCTGGTACAATTTACCATCTGACTGCTTAAAATCGAAAATAAGGGGGTTCTCGTAGCCCCTCGCATGGTATAAACTCAAAACCTTTTCTAATTGCTTGCCTGCTGATGGAAAAGGAGTAAAACCATGAAGATTACAGAGTACAAAAAGAAAGATGGATCAGTAGTTTACCGTTCCAGTGTTTATCTTGGTATCGATACCGTAACAGGTAAGAAAGTCAAGACAACTATTTCAGACAGAACTAAGAACAGACTCAAAAACAAGGCTATCCAAGCCAAGGTAGAGTTTGAAAAAAACGGCTCAACAGTCACAAAAACCGTTAATGTTAGCACCTATCAGGAATTGACGGAACTCTGGCTAGAAAATTATTGCCATACAGTCAAACATAGCACCCTTATAGGAGCAAAAAACAACATAAAAAAGTATCTCCTACCAGCCTTTGGAGACTACAAACTAGATAAACTAACGCCCCCAATCATTCAGCACCAGGTGAACCAATGGGCAATAGATTACAATCAACTAGGAAAAGGTTATCAGCAATATAACCAACTCCATGCCTTAAATAAACGCATATTATCCTATGCCGTTTCCTTGCAAGTCATTGCTTCAAACCCAGCTAGTGATATCATCGTCCCACGGCGCAAACCCAAAGAAGGGCAAAAACTCAAATATCTGGATGACGACAATTTAAAAAAATTCTTAGATTACCTGGATCAGTTGCCAAACACTTACAAAAATTTCTCCGATACAGTGTTATATAAGACACTTCTAGCGACTGGTTTGCGTATTCGTGAGTGTCTAGCCTTGAAATGGTCTGATATTGACCTACAAAACGGTAGTATTTCAGTTACCAAGACTTTAAACACCCTCAAGGAAATCACTAGCCCTAAAAGTAAAAGTAGCATTAGAGAAATAGCTCTGGATACCACAACGGTACTCATGCTACGGCTCTATAAAGCAAGACAATCCCAAATAGGTAGGGAAATAGGGGTAACTTTTGAAAAAGTGTTCTCTGATACCTTTGACAATTATAGAGAAGCTGGAGCGCTCAGATTCAGACTAGAAAAGCATTTAAAACTGGCTGGATGTCCTCGTTTGAGTTTCCACGCCTTCCGACACACCCACGCTAGTCTATTGCTCAATGCAGGACTGCCTTATAAAGAAATCCAAACACGGCTCGGTCATTCTAAAATTTCAATGACTATGGATATCTATAGTCACCTATCCAAAGACAATAAGAAAAAGGCGACTTCCTTTTATGAAAAAGCCATTGAGAATCTACAAAGTTCCTAAAAAGTTCTTAAAATTCATCATTAAGAGACAAAAAACGGCTATATCAAGGGGGTTCAGCTTTTTCTCACATTTTGAGTTATAATAGAACTATGAAAATCACAAAACTTGAAAATAAAAAAAGACTCTATCTGATGGAGCTTGATAATGGTGACAAAAGCTACATTACTGAAGATACTATTGTTCGTTTTATGTTATCGAAAGATAAGGTAATAAGCGAAGAGGAATTGAAAGAGATTCAGGACTTTGCCCAATTTTCTTATGGTAAAAATCTGGCCCTCTACCACCTATCCTTTAAAGCTCGCACTGAAAAAGAAGTCAGAGAATATCTGAAAAAATACGATATTGATGAAAACATCGTTTCTCAAGTCATTATTAATCTTAAAAAAGATAAGTGGATTAATGATGGTCAGTACGCTTATGCTATCATCAATGCCAATCAACTTTCAGGAGACAAGGGGCCTTATGTACTGACTCAGAAATTAGCACAAAAAGGAATTTCAAAATCTACTATAGAAGAGAACTTGAAAGAATTTGATTTTTCTGAAGTTGCTCAACGTGTTGCAGAGAAACTGCTTAAAAAATACTCTGGAAAGCTTCCTGCTCGCGCCTTGCAAGATAAGATTATCCAGAATATGACCAACAAGGGTTTTTCCTATTCTGATGCTAAAAGTGCCTTTGACGAATTGGATAGTCAAGTTGATGGAGAAACGACTCAGGAACTCATCTTCAAGGAACTTGACAAGCAATATGCTAAGTATGCTCGCAAATATGAAGGATACGAACTTAAACAGCGTTTAACCCAAGTTTTAGCACGAAAGGGCTACGATTTTTCGGATATAGCAAGCGCTCTCAGAGAATATCTTTAATATTTTCATATAAAATTCACAGATTTTAGGTAATTTTATGGTACAATAGTAAACGATAAACTTATAAATTGTAGAAAGTTGGTTAGTTATGAAGCTTCCAAAAGAAGGCGACTTTATTACAATTCAAAGTTATAAGCATGATGGGAGTCTCCACCGAACTTGGCGGGACACCATGGTACTAAAAACAACAGAAAACGCCATTATTGGTGTCAACGATCATACACTGGTTACCGAAAGTGATGGTCGTCGTTGGGTCACTCGAGAACCGGCTATTGTTTACTTTCACAAGAAATATTGGTTTAATATCATTGCCATGATTCGTGATAATGGAATTTCCTACTATTGCAATATGGCTAGCCCCTACTATCTGGATGAAGAAGCACTGAAGTATATTGATTACGATTTGGATGTTAAAATTTTTACAGATGGGGAAAAACGTCTCTTGGACGTTGAGGAGTATGAGCGTCACAAACGCAAAATGAATTATTCTGATGACTTGGACTATATTTTAAAAGAACATGTCAAAATTCTTGTTGATTGGATTAACAATGGACGAGGTCCTTTCTCAGAAGCCTATGTAAACATTTGGTACAAGCGCTATGTAGAACTAAAGAATCGGTAAAGTTGTCAAACTGGGGTTAAGACCCCGGTTTTTTTATTTGAAAAACCCAGCTTGACAGCTGGGCTTATCCTTATATATCTAATTTTGTAACAGTAAATTTGATGTGGGAATAGTCTTTTTCAACATCCTTATCAAGCATGAACGCTGTGGCGTCCTTCTTAACTTGAACCAGGTCAATATTCTGGGCTTGGGCTGCATAGACGCATCCACAATAACATTGACGGTAGATGTCATACTCTTCACACATCTCCACTGAACGTTTGTATCCTTGATTTTTCTTGAAATCACTTGGAAGATAGTGGGTTGTGTAAATTTTTTGCACATCGATTCCGATGCTGTTAATAGTTTGAGAATTCTTATGAGGACTAATAGTCAAGGCTGAACCAAAGTAGTCAAAGCCCAAATCCATAGCCACTTGCGCTGTCTTATCCAGTCGGTAGTCAAAGCAAACCTTGCAACGGTCGCCACCTTCTGGCTCTTCCTCTAGTCCTCTAACTAATTTTCGGTATTCATTTGGCTCGTAGGGAGCTTCTAGATACTGGACCGTATTTCCTGTCCGCTCATTGAAATCACTGACAAATTTCTTGGTAACATAGGCGCGCTTATGGTATTCTGCCTTGGGATGGATATTGGAATTGGCAAAATAGATTGTCACATCTGCATACTTAGTCAAATATTCTAGAGTATAGGTACTACAAGGGGCACAGCAAACATGCATGAGAATGGTTGGCCGTTGCTCATTTTTCTCCCATACTTGTACCATCTTCTGCATGACACGGTCATAATTAATCTTCTGATTGGGGTTCATCTTGCTCAGAATTTCTTCTACATCGATCATGTTCTTCTCCTTTTTCTAGTCTTATTTTATCATATAAGTTAGGAGAGCTCAATCCAATTTAGAAGTGATTATCATAAAAAGAAGGGATATGCTTTCCCTTCTTTTGTGTTTTTTATAAGTTACTTTTACATCATCCCGCCCATCATGCTTGGATCCATTGCTGGAGCCGGGGCTACTGGTTCTGGTTTATTGGCTACGACTGCTTCCGTAGTCAAAATCAAGCTGGCTACAGATGCTGCATTTTGTAAAGCTGAACGACTCACTTTAACTGGGTCGATGATTCCCTCTTCAATCATGTTGACCCATTCGCCAGTTGCTGCATTGAAGCCTGTACCAAGCTCGGCATTTTTCAAACGATCGATAACGATAGAGCCTTCAAATCCTGCATTGTGGGCGATCTGACGAACAGGTTCTTCCAAAGCACGGAGAACAATATTGCGTCCTGTTGCTTCATCTCCTGTCAATTCCAAATCAGCTACGGCAGGGATAACATTTACAAGGGCTGTTCCACCACCAGCAACAATTCCTTCTTCCACGGCTGCACGAGTAGCGTTGAGGGCATCTTCAATACGGAGTTTCATTTCTTTCAACTCAGTCTCAGTTGCAGCTCCTACCTTAATAACCGCTACACCACCTGACAATTTGGCCAAGCGTTCTTGCAATTTTTCACGATCAAATTCAGATGTTGTAGTTTCGATTTGAGACTTGATAACCGCAACACGGTGAGAAATCGCTTCAGGATTTCCAGCACCTTCTACGATAACAGTGCTATCTTTGTCCACAGTTACTCTCACTGCTTGACCCAGTGCTTCAATTGTCGCATCTTTCAACTCAAGACCTAGATCTTCTGTGATAACTGTTCCACCTGTTAAGATGGCGATATCTTCAAGCATTGCTTTACGACGGTCACCAAAACCAGGTGCCTTGACTGCTACCACGTTGAAGGTCCCACGAATCTTATTCAAAACAAGTGTAGGCAATGCTTCACCATCCACATCATCCGCAATAATCAAGAGTGGACGACTGCTTTGGAGAATACTTTCTAGGAGCGGCAAGATTTCTTGGATATTTGAGATCTTCTTATCAGTAATCAAAATGTATGGATTTTCAAGGTCAGCCACCATTTTTTCGCTATCTGTCACCATGTACTGTGAAAGGTAACCACGGTCGAACTGCATTCCTTCAACAACTTCCAGTTCTGTTTCCATACCACGTGACTCTTCGATAGTGATGACTCCATCTTTTCCAACCTTTTCCATGGCTTCAGAGATGTACTCACCGACTTTTTCAGAACGAGAAGAGACAGCAGCAACCTGAGCGATGGCTTCTTTGTTGGAAACAGGGATAGCGTTGTTTTTCAAGGCTTCTACTGCTGCAGCAACTGCTGTTTCAATACCGCGACGAATGCCGATTGGATTTGCGCCTGCTGTGACGTTTTTGATTCCTTCACGGACGATCGCTTGGGTCAAAACAGTTGCAGTTGTAGTCCCGTCACCTGCGATATCATTGGTTTTTGAAGCTACTTCTGATACCAATTTGGCACCCATATTTTCAAAATGGTCTTCCAATTCGATTTCTTTGGCAATGGTCACACCATCATTGGTAATCAAGGGTGAGCCAAATGATTTTTCAAGAACGACATTACGACCTTTTGGTCCCAAGGTTACTTTAACAGTGTCTGCAAGGATATCGACACCACGAACCATAGCTGAACGGGCATCTGATGAAAATTTAATTTCTTTTGACATACTTACTTTCTCCTTCTATTCTTCAATGATTGCCAAGATGTTAGCTTCGCCAACGATGATGTACTTTTCATCGCCATCTTTAACATCAAGACCTGCATGGGCTTCAACTAAGACACGATCTCCAGCTTTAACACTTGGAGCAACCAAGTCACCGTTCAAGGTACGAACACCTTGTCCAGTAGCCACAACTTGGGCTGTTTTGGTTTTTTCTTGGGCTGAGCCTGCAAGGACAAAGCCACCAACAGTTTGTTCTTTTTCTTCGATTTTTAAGACCACACGGTCTCCTAATGGTTTCAACATCTGCTTTCCTCCATAATGAGATAGATATCATTAGCACTCTTTGTATTCGAGTGCTAATTCATAGTTCTATTGTATCACTTGGTCAAAAATAGTCAAGAAAAAAGTCTGACTTTCTCAAGATAAAAAGCCTGAGACCAACTCAGACTTTTTAATGTTTAAAATGGCAATTCTTCCTCTTCCAAGACCAAATCCGCCAAATCTTGGCCTGCATTATTTTCACGCATGGCACGTTGGGCGCGACTTTCCAAGAGTTGGAATCCTGTGACAAGTACTTCGGTCACGTAGTTCATTTGACTATTTTTCTCAAAACGACGGGTACGAAGTTCTCCATCCACAGAGATAAGACTACCTTTAGTTGCGTAGCTGGCCAAGCTTTCTGCTAGTCTGCCCCAAAGAACCATATTGACAAAGTCAGCTTCACGCTCCCCATTTTGGTCTTTGTAACGACGGTTCACAGCGATAGTTGCTCGCGCTACTGACTTGTCATTGTTGGTTTTGTGCAATTCTGGTGTAGACGTTAAACGTCCGATTAAGATAACTTTATTATACATATTTTTTCCTCCTACTTATCTATTCGTAGGAAATCAAAAAAAGTTACAGAAATTTGTAACTTTTCGAGAAAATTTTTTATTTTTTATGAACCATGAAACCTGTTGCCTGTTGATTTGCCATAATGGTCATATCTGTAATCTGCACACGGCGAGGTTGATTGGTCACATAGATAACTGTATCAGCGATATCTTGTGCCTGCAAGGCTTCGATTCCTTGGTAAACGGACGCAGCTCGTTCTTTATCACCGTGAAAACGTACCGTCGAAAAATCTGTTTCGACAATTCCAGGCTGAATGGTGGTCACCTTGATATCTGTTGAAATGGTATCAATTCGCAGTCCATCTGAAAAGGTCTTAACTGCTGCCTTGGTAGCTGAATAAACTGCTGCACCTGCATAGGCGTAGATTCCTGCGGTTGACCCCATGTTGATGATATGTCCTTGATTGGCTTTTACCATTGTTGGCAAGAAACAGCGAGTGACTGCCATCAAACCTTTGACATTGGTATCCAACATAGTTAACATATCCAACTCTTCATAGTCCTGATAAGGTGCTAAACCTAGAGCCAGGCCAGCATTGTTGACCAGAATATCAATCTGACCTATCGTTTCTAGAATATCAGAGCAGACAGTCTTTACCATGGTCATATCCGTGACATCTAGCTGAAAAGTCCAAACTGTTTGATTTGGAAAAGTTTCTGCAAACTCCGACTTGAGAATTTCTAGTCTGTCTATCCGTCGTCCAGTTAGAACGACATTCTCACCCTGCTCCAGATAAACACGCGCAATCGCTTCACCAATACCTGATGTCGCTCCTGTAATCACTACATTTTTTGCCATCTTATTTCCTTCTAGCTGGTCTATCAGATATTAACAACTTCTTAGGCAGTCCAGTGTTTCGCTGGGTCAAATGGAGTTCCGACAACTTGATCTTCTGATAATTCAATAACCCCTCGTTTTTGCGGAGCATTTGGCAGATGCAATTCACGAGGGCTACACATCATGCCAAAACTCTTTTCGCCACGAAGCTCACCTGGGAAAATAAGATTGCCTTTGGGCATCATAGCTTCTGGAAGAGCTACAATGGTTTTCAACCCAAGACGCGCATTAGGAGCCCCTGCAACGATTTGCACTGTCTTGTCACTCGCGACTGCAACTTGGCAGATGTTGAGGTGGTCACTATCTGGATGGGCTACCATCTCGACAATCTCACCAACAACAAACTTAGGTTCCCTATCATTGACAATTTCTTCTGTAAAGCCTTCCGTATGTAATTCTTGATTCAAACGAGCGACTTGCTCATCTGTCAAAAAGACTTGACCGCGCTCTGCAATTTCAAACAAACTTGAAACTTCAAAAATATTCCAAGCCACTGTTTCCCCATTATCTTTGAGAAAAACACGGGCTACCTTGCCTTTGCGCTCCACATCCAGTTTGGCATCTCCGCTATTTTTCGCGATGACCATAAGGACATCACCGACATGTTCTTTGTTATATGTAAAAATCATTGTTTCTATTTTCTCCTATTTCAGTCCTGCTAAAAAGTCATTAATTTGTTGCTTGCTTTTACGGTCGCGATTGACAAAACGGCCGATTTCCTTGTCCTTTTCTAGAACAACAAGGCTGGGGATTCCATAAATATCCCAGAGTTTGGCCAAATCCATATACTGGTCTCTATCCACTCGAATAAAGGTAAACTCTGGATTGCTCTCCTCAATTTCTGGTAAGGCAGGATAGATATAACGACAATCGCCACACCAGTCTGCTACAAAAAGAAAGACCTTCTTGCCATCTTTTTCTACTAAAGATGCTAATTCTTCTAAACTTGCTGGTTGTATCATAAGACTTCCTCCTCATAGACCAGGTCTTCATTTTCATAGACAAAGGTATAATGACGGCCATCCTCAAAAATGACGCCACCAACCAAGCTCTCTAGACTGCTTTCATAGACTTGAACATAGAGGGTAGCAATTTCTCCCATGTCTGAAAAATGGTCTCGCACCATCGCTGTCAACTCTTCCTGGGTCTTCATGAGCTTACGATCATCTGCAACTTTTTTCGTAGCAAGGGCAAGGCTCCCAATACCAAGCAGAGCCAGACCTGCCATCCACATTTTTTTAGCTTTCATACCATTCATTTTAACACAAAAAAGGCTTTAGGACAAATGAGGAAGCAGCAGAAAAGCAAGTAAAAAGCCTCTTCCTTTAAGGAAAAGGACTTCTTATTCTTATTGCCAGGCACCTGAGTTGCCAACGTAGTAGCCATCTGGTGTGTAGGTATTGCGAAGCATCTTACCTGATGAAGCCAGATAATACCACTTGCCATTATCTTTGACCCAATCATTCGCTAGCATGGCACCAGAAGAACTTACATAATACCATTCTCCCTTGTCATAAACCCAAGTGCTTGCTTTCATGGCTCCTGAAGTTGATAAATAGTACCACTTACCTTGGTCGTAAAGCCAGTCACTCGCAATCATGGCTCCTGATAATTTAAAGGCATACCAGTTGCTACCTTGATAAAGCCAAGTTTGATTGAACATGACTCCTTTATCATTCATAAAGTACCAAGTTCCCTTGTCATAAACCCAATCCTTCTGCACTAATTGACCTTGTTGTTGATAGTACCAGTTTTGGTTTGATTTTAGCCAGCTTTCTGCTTTTACAATCGGATAAAGTTCTTTGAAAGATCCTCCATCATCATATTTATGACTGATAGATTTTGGTTTTTCTAGCTTCAACTCGTCATTATCATAATTTGCCCAAGCAAAAACTTTTTGACCATTGACAGTCTCTGGTAAGGTAGCAGTGTAAGTCTTGGTTTGATAGTCCCATTTTGTATCAAGGTAGGTGTATTGATCATTTGATTCTTTAATATGGTAGTAGCCTCTCTTTCCACTATCATTATGAATATCATCCACAACTTTCGTTGACCAGGTCTTTACTTCGTTTCCGCTCTTAGCCTCGACCTTGATATCTCCTTTATAGCCATATGGAACATAGAAATTCAGGTAACGCCCTTCTATACCAATCATAGACTTGTCCTTTTCTTGACCTAGGAAATTGACAGTCTGATCTTGACCATTGAGACTAACCGTCCACTCGATTTTCTCGGTTTTTGGCAAATCCAAGACTTTGATATCCACTTCATGACCATTGTTAAACCGAAGAATCTTGCCATCTTGATACTGTACCCCACACTTAACAACCCATTCTTCTTTAAGCTCAAATGCCTGCCCTGAATGAGGTGAAACAAGCAAAGCTAGACCAGCTAGAGACAAACCAAATAATGTGATTTTTTTCATTGTAGTTCCTCCTTAGTCATTATTATGTTAATTATATCACTATGTTCTTATTTTGCAACTCATATCCTAAATATACAAGTAAAAAACCTCTGAGATTGTTCTCAAAGGTTTTTTGCTTGCTAATTACTGTTCTCAACTGCTGCAGTGACAAAGGCAGTGTAGAGTTCTTCTGGACGGTTTGGACGACTTGACAGTTCAGGGTGATACTGACACGCTACAAAGAATTTATTTTCAGGAATTTCCACAATTTCTACCAAACGATTATCTGGAGAAACTCCTGAGAAGACAAAACCTGCTGCCTCAAATTGCTCACGGAAGGCGTTGTTAAACTCATAGCGGTGACGGTGACGGCGTTGCACCACTTCTTGATTGTGATAAGCAGCCGCTGCCTTAGAGCCACGTTTTAGTTTAGACGGATAAAGTCCCAAGCGAAGGGTTCCCCCCATATCCTCCACATCAATCTGATCACGCATGATATCAATGATAGGGTATTTTGTTTCTGGTGCAAGCTCTGCAGAATTGGCACCTTCAAGACCCAAAACGTGACGAGCAAATTCGATACAAGTCAACTGCATTCCCAAGCAGACACCTAACATTGGAACATCATTTTCACGCGCATAGCGAATGGCTTGGATTTTCCCTTCCGTGCCACGCTGGCCAAAACCGCCTGGTACGATGATTCCGTCCGCATCAGACAAAAGCTCTGCCACATTCTCTGCTGTCACATCATTGGCATTGATCCAATTGATTTTAACTTCTGCGTCGTTGGCATAACCAGAGTGTTTCAAGGCTTCAACCACAGAAATGTAGGCATCTTGCAACTCCACATACTTACCAACAAGGGAAATCTTAACTTGTTTCTTGAGGTTCATGACCTTGTCCACCATGGCTGACCATTCTGTCATATCTGCTACTGGTGCGTCTAACTTCAAGTGGTCACAAACAATCTGGTCCATACCTTGTGCCTGCAAATTCAACGGAATTTGGTAAAGATGTTCAACGTCTAAAGACTCGATAACGGCTTCTGGTGCCACATCACAGAACTGAGCTAGTTTGTTTTTAATTCCCTGACCAGCTGGCTCTTCTGTACGAATAACCAACATATTTGGCTGGATTCCCAAGCCACGTAATTCTTTGACAGAGTGTTGGGTTGGTTTGGTTTTCATTTCACCAGCAGCCTTGAGGTAAGGAAGCAAGGTTGTATGGATATACATGACATTATCCGCACCCACATCTGCCTTCATCTGACGAAGGGCCTCTAGGAATGGCAAGGACTCGATATCCCCAACGGTTCCACCGACCTCTGTGATAATGACATCAGAGTCAGTCGTTAGAGCGGCACGCTTAATTTTTTCTTTCAAAGCATCTGTGATATGAGGAATAACCTGAACAGTTGCCCCAAGGTATTCTCCACGACGTTCCTTACGCAGAACTTCACTGTAGATTTTACCAGTTGTCACGTTGGAATATTTATTGAGATTGATATCGATGAAACGTTCATAGTGACCCAAGTCCAAATCAGTCTCAGCCCCATCATCCGTTACAAAAACTTCCCCGTGCTGGTAAGGGCTCATAGTTCCCGGATCGATATTGATATAAGGGTCAAACTTTTGAATAGTTACTTTGAGACCACGATTTTTCAAGAGACGGCCTAGACTTGCTGCCACAATCCCTTTCCCAATAGACGATACCACACCACCAGTTACAAAAATATATTTCGTTGACATAGATTCCTCTTTCTAAAATGCTCAAGGTCTTGCTGACTACGAGGGGACATAGAAAACAAGACCCTATTAATAAGAATAATCTGGGACGACTGCACCAGATTCACAACTAAAATACAAGAAGATAACTTCTTGAAAAAACAAAAATAGCTCCCTAAGAACTAGGGAGCTCCGACCTCTAAAAGAGGTGCCCGAACAATATGATACCTAAAAATAGGATAATTGTCAATAGCTAACTTTTATTCCTCGATGTTTTCAGTATCATCATCTGAAAACTCGTCGTCTTCTTCGTTGAGATCCACGTCTTCACCCAAGTCATCTGGGGCGATTTCGTTGATTTCTGCATCGTAAGCTTCCACTTCATTTTTCTCATCATCTGGATTTTCATCATCGTATGAAAGAGCTGGATCTGCTTCGTATGCATCTTCGTCTTCTGGATCATCTGCATTGTAGTCAATTGCATCTGAATCGCCATCCATGAAGGCATTGACACGTTTTTTCTTAGCTTTTGGTGCTACTTCATCGTCGTCATTTTCCTCAAGAGCGATGATTTCTTCGTCGATTTCGTCTACACCATACCATGAACGAAGACCCCATTTGTTGTCCCCAAGTGAGATGAAGCTACCGTCAAAGTTTAACTCTGTGTAGAACAAAGGCAAGGCTTCGCGGATATCGCTGTTTGACGTTCCAAGATAGTTTTGAATTTCGTTTACAAGATCGCTAAAATGCATCTCATGATCACGACCACGAAGTTCCAAGATAGCACGCGCTACCTCAATCATAGATAGCTCACTTTTTTCTTGCCCAGCAAATACTTCTAATTCCAAAGCGTTTCTCCTCATTTATACTACTATCGCCAGAGCGAACAGACTCTGACCTCATTTTATCATTTACTCTTTATTTTACGATAATTTTGCGGAATAGTCAAAGGTTAAGGGGGAGAAAGTGACAGGACTTTTATTTCTTTGCTACCCAGCCGATGGTGTCGTGAGGTGGGTTTTCTGTATCAATCCAGATGAATTCAATACCGATTTCCCCATTTTTAAACTTAGTCAAACGAATACCGTTGATTTCCAGTTCATTGAGTCGTTGACCTGTCAAGACTTCTCGTTCTTTCAACTGGAAAACACCACGTAAAATCCAATTCCCGAGGATTTCTTGCTTATCGGTAGACTGAATAGCCTTACCAGCTTCTTGATTTATATAGGCGTTAATAACATCACCAGAAGATAAGAAGCGTAGCTTAAAGGTTCTTTCTTCTTTGGATAGAGCTAGTTTTTTAGTACCAGGTTCAAAGGTCCCAAACCCAGGACCAAAGAAATCAGGTCTTTCATCGTGAAAGTTTTTCGAGTCAGGCAGAGGAATGTAGACTTCACTAACTGGACGATAAACCAGCTGTTCAATTTCTTTAATGAGTTTTTTAGTGCCAGTATTGTGAACAAAGTGAATCAAATCCTCACGAATAGCTTTCATCTGAGCTTTTTCTTCCTTACTGGTCCATTTTTTCAATAGAATTTCTTCTAAGGAGAAAGTCACAAAAGCTAGTTCTTCTGGAGCCAGACAGTCCTTAAATTTATCCTGAATCTTTAAAATTCGTGGCAAGCGATCTTTTTTGGCTANTTTTGAACCGCCGTTAAAGGCATTGAAACCCGAGTTTTCTTCCACATTTCCATGTTTATCTGTGATAGCCCAAGACACTGTCTCTAAGATATCAGTTTTATCCTTTTCAGCTGTCAGTAAATGAAGATTTTCAAATAGCGAAAAAGGATCTTCGATGTAATGGACATCCCAAGTATCTACCACAATGTCTTTATTATTAAAAGTCATGTGGAGCTGGCTATCAGCTGCTGTATACTTGTAATGATGTTGTCCATCCGTAAATCGAAAATTGGTTGGATTGTTTTTGGTGGTTGAACCTTCAATGACCAGATTATCAATATCGACTGGCAAATAAGTCGTCTCGCCAACAAAAATCTTAGGATTTTCTCCCTTTGGTGTCGGCATCAAAACGTGGTAAACAGCTTCAACATTGACCGAGTCAGAGTTGAATCCCTTGATTTGCGCCTTGGAAGATTCGATTCTCTGATTTCTCAAAGTCGCAATCTTTCGTGCCAACTCTTCATAGCGTCGATAGTTTTTCTTGTCTGCTGTTTCTTTATCTGCTGAAATATCTGCATGGAATTTGATATCACCCAACAATTCCGTCCAAGATTGAGAATCTTTTTTAAACTGAGCGATTTTTTGATCTCCCGAATTAATTCCAAAAGACTTGATACCCACTAGGTATTTATGATTTTCATCCACTACGACAGAAGCATCATAAGAGGTATTGGCAATATCTTCTCCAACCGCATTAAAAGCCTTCTGGAAAACAGTTTCCTGAAATTTAGAATTAACAATTGGAGCAACATAATTCTCTGTTTGTCCCTCATCTTCGGATTCTGCCTTTTGAGAGAAAGCTTGGCTCAAACTAGCGAAGTTGGTAATTAAGGTTTTGTATTTGTCTTTTTGTTCAGACTTTAGATGTTCCCACATAAGCGCCCTCTTTTCTATTTTCAGTATATCAAAAGAAGATTAGTTTTTCACTAATCCTCTTATATATTCGTTAATTAATACTGTAAAATTCAAGATTTCCTCGTTTTTTTACCAATTTTAAGTAATCTTCACCAGACAGAAGGGCTAAACCATCATCATAAGATTTGATTTTTTCAAGAGCTTGATCATAGCTATCTACAAAGTCCTTGACATAGGATTGCCCTTCAAATTGTCCATTCATCTTGGTGTAGATAATAGCGAATTTTCCTGAGCGGTTAAGTTGAGATTGCCCTTGGCTGTCATTCAAGGCCTTAGCTACATTTTCCGCGATGCGTTTAATCACGGGAACGACTACGCTATTTCCAGCCTGCTTGTATAGCTGACCGTTAGAAACGCCTTCTGGGATTTTAAAGGATTTAGGATAACCTTGAACATTAAAAGTTTCTTTAGGAGTTATCTTCCGAATCTCACCACTGTCTGTCAGAATCAGAGGGACATTATGGCCACCTGTTCCCATATTAGCTGTCAAGGTAGGAACAACACCGTTTTTATTTTCACGGACATACTGACGGCGCCATTGGTAAACTGTATCTTGACTAGTCACTTCAAACTTCAACTGGTCGTAGAAAGTCTGCTTGCCTTCACGGTAATAGTAGATCTCGTCTAGCTGATCACCAAAGTTAATGACGTCTTGAAGAGAAGTCGTGAGCTTGATTTCCTCTGGAAATTCAAACAAATCATAAGCTTCCTTGGTATCAAAACCAACGATATAAATCCTCTCACGGTTTTGTGGGATATTTCCGTAGTCTTTCCCGTTGAGAACCTTCCACTTGATAAAGTAGTTGTTCTCGGTCAAGGCTTCACGAATAACCTTGAAGGTATTGCCGTGATCATGCCCGACCATGTTTTTGACGTTTTCGATGAAAATGGCACGAGGTTTGCATCCCGCAATCATCCGAAGTAACTCAAAGAAAAGATCGCCACGATCGTCATCAAATCCCTTGCGATAACCCGCAATACTAAAGGCCTGACAGGGGAAACCTCCCATAATCACATCCACGCGCTCAGCCGGAATGTCCTCTGGCTGAACATCGTGAATATCACGACCATCCAAATAGGTGTCTGGATGGTTTAACTGATAAGTCTGACGCGCATACTTATCAAATTCATTGGCATACACCACTCTGAACTCGTTGGTCTGTTCAAATCCCAACTCAATTCCCCCAACACCTGAGAAGAAGGCTGCAATGTTGTACTTCTCCGGTCGGTTAGAACTTACAGAATTTGTCATGTAGTAACCTGCTTTCTATAATAAAAGTTAAGTAATGTTTAACCTTTATTCAATTTTTTTAGTAGAATATTATAAAGTTTGCTAATTTTCTCTCTTGATTCTGATTTAAATTTCCTATATTTTTCATCATCATCAACAGTATTTAACACTATAGAATAATAGTTCTCTATCTCCATGATATAATCTGTAAGAAGTTTATAAAATTTCTCATCAGTGAATTTATAAAAACTAGATTTTTTTCTAAGGATCTTTAAAATATCTGTCATATCAGTAATACCAGTTAATTTAATCCTACCATTAGTATGAATATAATTGATATCAGATTCAGCTTTTGGTATTTTATACTGCATAAGTTCAAAATAAATATCTTGAAAAATTTTAGAGTTTTTTTCTCTCTTCAATTTTATATTTTCAAAAATTAAATTAATCACAAAAGTAATAACCGATAATATAATAGCTATTGCTGATAAAACATTACTCCACATATCTAGTCAATAGCCTCCTTAATAGAGTAGTCTAAATTCTCGTTTTCAAAAACAAGAGTATATTTAGATTCAACTCTTTTTTTACCAATTTTTTCAAGTTCTTCTTCAAAAAGACCTTGAAAAAAAGATGATGCTACATTTTCGATTTCAGGTGGAAAAATTAATTTAATTTTTTCCTCATCCTGTATATAAGGCTTTATTTGATTTTTAAAAATTTCTTTCCCTTCTGGATTACCAGCCAAGCTTATGTATGTTTTTTTAAACGTTAACTTTATTTCTTTCATCTTCACTATCCTTTTTTTCCAAAACAAAATTCAAATTATAACCAACACCAGGTAAATATATTTTTGATTTAGAATATACTTCCTTTTCTGGTTTAGCAGACTGAAAGTCGGAATTCGAGAATGAGACGTAACCTTGAGAATCTTCATTCAATAAATTATGATGAAACTTCACTAACTCATGCCCGCTCATTATATAGCAATAGTTGCTTTCCGAATAATCTATAATCGATTTAAGAAGTTTAGTACTTCCTCTACCACCACTAATCATTGTATCTTGCCTACCCGATATTTCATGTTGTAAAGAAGCAATAATCCAAAAAATATTTTCAGTATACTGTTGATTAAAGAAGGTTTCATGGATATTATAAATTCTCTTTATATCCTGATATTTTACACCCATTTTACAAGGATGAGACTGTGTAATTTTATTCTTTACTAAATCACCCATTTTTATTGTAGAAAAATTCAATATAACAACATTTAAAGCTGAAAAATTTCTATCAGGTTTTTGAATATGAACAAAACTATCAGAATAATCTATATCCACTAAGCAATCAGATCTCCCGTGTTCTATAGCGTTTCCAACCAATTCGCCTATAGTATTAGCAATGGAAAATAAAATCTTTTTATCATCAATTATAAATAAATTTTTTAAAAAGCTTACTATTGTCGAGGAAAAAGACGAGAAGTCATTTTTAGAGGTTACCCATAATCTCAAATGTGTCCGTGTATATTTTACTTGAAATTCCGTCAAAAATTTTTCAAGCGAGTAATTTCCATTAGGCGGATTTAAGTATTTTATAGGCGAATCGTAAATTCCTGAAGATACCACGTTCCTAGTTACTTCTAAATAGACTGATACAACAAAACCTTGACTAATTAGATAAAAACAGATGCATTCAAAATAAATATAAGACAATTTATCTTGTAACTCTATAGAATCAAAATTAAATTCTATATTTCGGATTAGTTTAGGTTTTTCTAGAATCGATGTTGAAAAAGAAATAATCGAAGACAATAAATCTGCATCGAAATTTTTAATCTTTGTTCTGAAAGAATAATATTTTTTCCCTTTTTTATCTTTCTCTAATCGTGGTTTATAGTTAGAATAATTAGAGAAAATCAAATCTACATTTTGACTCATAGAATATCAGCCCAATTTCTTCATCTCATCAATACGTGCGACGGTCGCATCGTATTTAGCTTGGTAGTCGGCTTGTTTGTCGCGTTCTTTTTGGACAACTTCTGGTTTGGCATTGGCTACGAAGCGTTCGTTAGAGAGCTTCTTACCGACCATATCCAATTCTTTTTGCCATTTAGCCAGTTCCTTGTCGAGACGAGCCAGTTCTTCTTCGACATTGAGGAGATCTGCCAGTGGCAGGTAGATTTCTGCTCCTGTGATGACGCTTGACATCGCGAGTTCAGGTGCAGGGATGGTTGAAGCGATTTCCAAGTGTTCTGGATTTGTGAAGCGTTTGATGTAATTGATATTGCTGTTAAAGAAGGCTTCCAAGTCGCTATCGCTTGTCTTAACAAGGATGGTGATAGGTTTACTTGGTGCTACATTTACTTCTGCACGCGCATTACGAACGGCACGGATCAAGTCTTTGAGACTTTCAACACCAGTGTGAGCCGCAAGGTCTTCAAAGGCTTGGTTGACAGTTGGGTATTCTGCTGTCACGATAGAACCTTCTGAGATTTGTCCAAAGATTTCCTCTGTCACGAATGGCATGATTGGGTGAAGGAGACGAAGAATCTTGTCCAAAGTATAAAGGAGAACAGAGCGTGTGATGACCTTCTCTTCTTCGTTATCGCTATAAAGGACTTCCTTGGTCAACTCAACGTACCAGTCCGCAAATTCATCCCAGATGAAGTTGTAGAGGATGTGTCCAGCCACACCAAATTCAAACTTGTCAAAGTTGGCAGTAGCTTTTCCGATGGTTTCATTGAGGTTGTGGAGAATCCAGAGGTCTGTGACATTTCCAGCTTCCTTGTTAACAACTTTTTCCACATTAGCAGTTGCTTGCTCAAGGGTCAATCCTTCATTGTTCATAAGGATGTAGCGAGAGATGTTCCAGATTTTGTTAATGAAGTTCCATGAAGCATCCATTTTCTCGTAAGAGAAGCGCACGTCTTGTCCTGGTGCAGAACCGTTTGAAAGGAACCAGCGAAGGGCATCGGCACCGTATTTCTCGATAACATCCATCGGGTCAATCCCGTTACCGAGAGACTTAGACATCTTACGTCCTTGCTCGTCACGAATGAGACCGTGGATAAGCACGTTTTGGAATGGCTGACGGCCAGTGAATTCCAATGATTGGAAGATCATACGAGACACCCAGAAGAAGATGATGTCGTAACCTGTTACTAGGGTTGAAGTTGGGAAGTAACGTTTGAAGTCTTCTGAGTCGACATCAGGCCAGCCCATAGTAGAGAATGGCCAAAGAGCAGAACTGAACCAAGTATCCAAGACATCTTCGTCCTGAGTCCAACCGTCACCTTCTGGCGCTTCTTCACCGACATACATTTCACCCTCAGCATTGTACCAAGCAGGGATTTGGTGACCCCACCAGAGCTGACGAGAGATGACCCAGTCGTGGACATTTTCCATCCATTGGAGGAAGGTATCGTTGAAACGAGGTGGGTAGAATTCTACCTTGTCTTCTGTATCTTGGTTAGCAATAGCATTTTTGGCCAATTGATCCATCTTGACGAACCACTGAGTAGACAAGCGTGGTTCAACCACAACACCTGTACGCTCTGAGTGACCAACACTGTGGACACGTTTTTCGATTTTAACGAGGGCACCGATTTCTTCCAACTTAGCTACGACTGCCTTACGAGCTTCAAAACGATCCATGCCTGCAAATTCGAAGGCAAGCTCATTCATAGTTCCGTCGTCGTTCATGACGTTGACTTGTGGCAAGTTATGGCGTTGACCAACCAAGAAGTCGTTTGGATCGTGGGCAGGCGTGATTTTAACAACACCAGTACCAAACTCGGGATCGGCATGTTCGTCTGCAACGATTGGGATTAATTTATTAGCAATTGGAAGGATGACGTTTTTACCGATCAAGTCCTTGTAGCGTGGATCTTCTGGATTGACCGCAACGGCAACGTCCCCAAACATAGTCTCAGGACGAGTTGTTGCCACTTCAAGGGCGCGTGAACCGTCTTCTAGCATATAGTTCATGTGGTAGAAGGCACCTTCCACGTCCTTATGGATAACTTCGATATCAGAAAGGGCTGTGCGAGCTGCTGGATCCCAGTTGATGATAAACTCACCACGGTAGATCCAGCCTTTCTTGTAAAGGTCCACAAAGACCTTACGAACAGCTTTTGACAAACCTTCATCAAGAGTGAAACGCTCACGAGAGTAGTCTACAGAAAGCCCCATCTTGCCCCATTGTTCTTTGATGGTAGTGGCATACTCATCTTTCCATTCCCAGACTTTATCTAGGAATTTTTCACGACCGAGGTCATAACGCGTAATGCCCTCACCACGTAAGCGCTCCTCAACCTTAGCTTGAGTGGCAATACCAGCGTGGTCCATACCAGGAAGCCAAAGCGTATCAAAACCTTGCATGCGTTTTTGACGGATGATGATATCTTGCAAAGTCGTATCCCAAGCGTGACCAAGGTGAAGTTTCCCAGTTACGTTTGGTGGCGGAATGACGATTGAATAAGGCTTAGCCTTTTGGTCTCCTGAAGGCTTGAAAACATCCGCATCAAGCCATTTTTGGTAACGACCAGCCTCAACCTCGGCTGGATTATATTTAGGTGAAAGTTCTTTAGACATGTGTTTGTCCTTTCTCTATTGTATTCATTTTATTTTGAATTTGCTTAGCAGCTTCTTCTGCAGACAAATTAGTATTATTTATTTTAAAGTAGTGGTGCAACTCATTCGGTGGATGTTGGGAATTTAATTGAAGTGTTTCAGCTGTCTCTAAAATTTCTCTTTCAGATACCTCAATATGTCGTTTTAAGGGTTTGTGCTTTAATCGATTCTCCGTTCGATTTCGATGTAAGCGCTCTTCAAGGCTTGTTTCCAATTCAACAAAAAGAATCTCTTGATGATAGTCATTCAACAAATCCTGAATTTGCTTTAAATACATCAGCTGGTACTGATTTGAAAAATCAATTACGTCAGTTAAAATTACTGATCGCTGATTTCTTGCACTTGCTCCAAGGAAAGAAAAGGTCATTCCACGAACAAATTCCCACATCTCCTCTGTATAATCCTGATAGATTTCTAGTGCAAAATCGATGGCTTGATGGTTATAAAAGAGGGTAGAATCCGTCAGTCGAGATAGTTCTTGACCAATGGTCATTTTTCCTGAGGCCGGAGCACCAATGATGAAAAGATGCATCAAATTACCTCCCACTCACTTCTCAGCAAGCCATATATCAGACTGTCACAGCGGTTTCCTTGAACATCTTTACGGTTTCGGATGCGAGCTTCAAGAGTAAAACCAAGTTTTTCTGCAACTCGTTGACTTTGGATATTGTAGCCAAAGCAAGAGAGTTCAATCTTGTGAAGACCCAGTTCTCTAAAAACTAGGTCAATCAAGGCAAGCGCTGCTTCTGGTACGTAGCCTTGCCCCCAATAGTCTGGATGCAAGGTATAGCCGAGTTCCAGAACATCATCTCCGTGACGGTGATTGAAGTCAACAGAGCCGATGACTTTATCGGTTCCTTTGACGACAATTCCGTAGCCAGCTGGGAGATTTTCCTTTTGATTACGCTCGGGCAGAATATGCTCCAGATAGTAAACCTCATCTTCCAAGGTCTTGACTGGAGGAAAGCCTGCTGGATAGGCGACCTCTGGGAGACTAGCGTAGGCATGGATATCCTCAGCATCTGCCACAGTACGGACTCGTAAAACGAGACGTTCTGTTTCGATTTTATCTGGCAACTCAGCTCTTGACATCCTTCTTCCTCGCTTTCTTGATAAAGCTTCCCATAGGATCGACTCGGTCATCTAGATAACGATAAACGCGCTGGTGACCGTCCCCCATAAAGTAAGTCGGTGAAAAACGGTCATTTTTAAAATGCTCTTTCTCATCCAAGAGATCTGGATCAGCAAGTCGCTCGATAATCTTGGCAAAGATATGACAGATTCCATCTTCCTCGATAATCCGATCTACCCGACAGTCCAATACGACTGGACAAGCCTCTAAAATCGGTGCCTGAGTCCGTTCAGAAATCTCGTAGTCTAGCCCCAGGTGTTTCAATTTTTCTCGATGACTGATAAAACCAGTCTGCTCCATCTCGAGCATGAGATTTTCATCAGGGATATTCACGGTGAACTTCTGGTAATGCTTGATTTGCTCAGCCGCATTTTCCTCAGCTCCGACACCAATGACTAGCCAATCTCCCAAGCTATAAGAGGAGCTACAAGTCGTAATATTGTGTCCAAAATTCTGATCCTGATATCCCAAAATGAAGATAGGAAAGCCATAGTAGAGTTTACTTGTTTTAAAAGATTGCTTCATAACAACCTCCTTTTACTAAGACGCAAAAGAAAATCCCTGCCATCTACATGACAGGGACGAATGTATTTATCCGCGGTACCACCCAATTTCGGGCAGAGCCCGCAACTCTCGTCTTTAAAACAAAAAGACACTTTTATTTCAATTTTTTATCCATTAGCAACCAGTTTTGACACACTTGTGGACTTCTCAGCACCGCCACTTTCTGTAAAATGTGAGATTCAAAACACCTCTAATGGCTCTATTGTAGCAAGATTTTAACGGAAATGCAAGGCACAAGAAATATTACTTGAACTTGATACCATTTTCTTTCAATTTCTTGATGGTAGCTGGGCCGATTCCTTTCAAGGCAAGGAGTTCTTTTTCAGTCCAGTTTTTAAAATCTGAAGCAGACTTAATTCCTTCATCATAGAAAGTTTTGGCACGATCAAGTGGAAGTCCACCCAAGTTTGCTGCAAAATCTTCTACAGAATTGGCTACTTTTTGAGCTTGCTCTTTGGTAGCTTCTACTGCTTGTTCAACTTTTTTAGAAACAGCCTTACCAGCTTGGCTTGCTGACTGCTCAGCACGTTTTACGACTTTTTTTGTCTCTTCTACAACCTTAGTCACAGTACTTGAAAAAGCACCTGCACGACGGAGGCTATTTCGTAATTGTTTTTTACGATTGAGTTTCTTTGACATGATAAAATCCTTTCAATAAAAAACCCCTGCTCTGACAAGGATTTAATATAAATATTCTATCAAGATTTTAGTAAAAAATCAAGAATCTATCTCGTTTAATAATTTCGCTCACCAAACAAGCCTTCTGGCAAATCATGAAATCCCTTGCCTGCTTTGAAGTTTTCAAACTTACCAAGCAAGAACTGATAAGCATCCAAGCGGCTTTCGTAGCGAATCATGGCATCTTTGGCACGCTCGTCTTGATCTTCTTCGTAGACTTTTTGACTTTCCTTGTGCGCCATGTCGTTAATCATGATCTGGGTATTGACCCAGTCTTCAAATTCCTTCATAAATTCTTGTTCGTAACTCATTTTTTCTCCTTATTCTAATCCACGGAAATAGTCCGTATCAATCTCACGGTAGGGTTGAATATCCTGAACGTACTCCAACACACCTTGGAATTCCCCATCTTCATCGTGCACTGCAGCGTAGGTGATGTGGACAAACTTACCTCGCGACTCAGACTTGAACCACATTTCATACTTGTCTTTGCTTCCCTCACGAAGCCCCTTCATGATGGTCTTTACCTTGTCCAAGTACTTAGGCGGATGGCAGAGTTCAACATTGCGCCCAACTTGGGACGGGGTCCGTTTGAAAATCATCTCATCAGCTGGCGTATTGTCATTGTAATACTGGAAAATATCGTCTTTATTGACAAAGGTAATCTCCATGGGGAGGTGATTGAGGATCAGATTGGCCTGCTCGACTGAGAGATAGCCATTGCCAAAAGCCTGTGGACTATGGCGGTCCAGCACCGCTTCCTTTTCCTTAGGGGTAAAGGTAATGGTAAACTGTCCTTCTGGCGTATCGATAACTTGCTGAACTTGGCCTTCTGTCGTATCTAGTTGTACGGGCTCCTCTGCACTCTTTTCCTCAACAAAGCTCTGTCTTTCTGGCACCCATTTTTCTGACGGACGGATGATAGCATAGCCATAGGTATCGCTCTCCTCCGCAATCTGAAGCCAGTCATCCTGAGTAAAGGACTCAAGAAGAATCATGAGAAGGATGGACTCTTCCTTGAAAATCATACTTTCAAACTCTGTCGCAAAAGCTTCAAAAGCTTCCTTTACAGTGCTAATCGGCACTTCTGGTAGTGACTTGGCTGTCGCTAAAGCTGTTTGAAAGAGTTCCCTAATCTGGTCATCCACTCCCCACATGACCTTAGGAGGTGAATCGTGTCCATAGCGCTCCATGATGGGGAAGAAGAGCTCTTCCTTACGCTGGTAGTGGATGTCAAATTGACCCACAAGTCCCATCTGACGCACCAAACCCTTACGCATCTCCGCAAGCATCTCTTCATCTTCCATAGACTCATAGGTATCTAACAATCTACGAATGCGAATCAAGGCTGCACGGAGGGCTAGATTTTCTTCTTTGAAAATCCGAACTGGGTGACCTGGGTGCTCGGTATCTGCAACTTCGACATCCTTAACAGCATTTTTAAAAAGATTGGCATGAACATCACAGAGTTCCATGACATCTTCAAAGGTGACACCTGAGTCTGAGTTCATCAGCTCGTGCTCCATAAGGGAAATCTCGATAGCTGAAACACCTGTAAAGGTCGCATCAAAGCGCTCCTGAACCGACTCAGGAGAGGCGCCATTATGCAATTCTAACAAAATATCCCGTAGGACATGAATTCGTTCATCTGCCATTAGTCTAATCCAATCACTTCGTAGCCATTCGCTTCCAATGTGCGGACAATCTTGTCCATAGGGGTTCCTTCTAGCTTAGAACCCTGTTTGAGCGATACTTTGCGACCGATAGTATTACGCATCAAGGGATTAGCAAGGGGTTTAAAACCCAGCTCAACTAGGATTTCCAAGACTTCTGGATGCTTATCCACCACTTCTGCAACAGGAATTGACACATCGATGATATTGTCCATGACGACCTCCATTGTATGTTCTAAAATGATTTTACTGCTTATATTATACCACAAGGAAAGAGATTAAAAAACTAGCAGTGGAGTGCCTGCTAGTTCTCTGCTACTTGGATTACCATCTAAATAAGTTTAAAAAACCACTCCAATAGTTTAAATAATAGCTTGTAAAACAGCAATTGGACTGCAAAAGAGATGATCATCCAAAAGAATTTCAAAATCCCAATAATCGGTTTGATAAAAATAATGGCAAGAAGTGCCCAGAAAAATTTCATTTTTTATCCTCTGGCTTAATGAGCCACCGAGCCGTATCCATTAACTTGTCTGCAATAAAAAGTTTACCTAGACCGACAACAACATTGTCATCTTTCTTTATCGTTTTCATTACTTTTACACCTTGTACGGTCAAAAAGTAATTACCATAGATTTTAGCAAAAGCTTTGATAGGATTCATCTCACTCACCCTCGATTATTTCAGCCTCTTTTCGGATTGTTTCAACATCTTCTTGATATTGAACTTCACTATAGTTGACTAGCTTGGATAATTCTTTCTGCAAGCTTTCCCCCATCGGTTTCATAGTTGCAAAGGTTAAACCACCTGAAATGATACCTCCCAAGATAGGTATGAATTTCCCCATTCCTTTGGCCAACCCTCCCTTGGTCAGATTCACACCAAATATTCTTAAGACTTTTTTCAAAATAGGGTACCAAAGCGTCTTTGTTAAAGCTTTATTAGGTACTGTTTTCATTACCTGTTTGGCAATTGTTATACCACCTGCACGTAGCAAAGCAGCGGTTCCATTCACCCCCAACATTACCCCTAGATAAAGCAAGAGGGTATTTTGAGCATCTTCACTCAACTCATCGCGTGAAGCCCAAAGATCCTCATATCCATAAATATAACCTAATTCTTGAGCTAATTTTAAAGAAAAAGCATAAAATTGAGCTACATCCGCTGGTATGGTAATTGCCATAGCAAGCCCTCCAGGTAATCCAGCAACAACAGAGGTTCCACTCGCCAATAAAACATTATCCCTAATGCAGGCATTAGCCACTCTATCTAAGGTTTCTTGAGATAAGAGAGACGTTGGGCCTTGTTCTAATAAGGTAGGAATGTCCTGTGGATCCAATTCTTTGGAAAACTTATCCACTAAAAATTTCGAACGATCAACCTTAACAACAGGTAGTTTTACCACTTGTTGTAATACTTGCATAGCTAAGTCTTGTTCAGCCATATAAATACCTCTTTTTCTTGTATCTTTCTTTCATAATATCACACTATCTGAATTTTATAAATCTTTTTAATAATATTTAACTCTGGAAAGATTCCGCCAGTATGTTTTGTAGCCATTTCCCCACCAAAAAAGAGGGTTGCCCCTCTTCTTAGTTCTTATCCAGATTGCGTAGCATTTCGTCAATCTTGTTTCCATACTCGATGGACTCGTCTTTGACGAAGGTCAAATCTGGGATTTTGTACAATTTTAAATTGCGACCAAGTTCACGTTTGATGGTACCAGTTGCTTTTTCAAGCCCGATTTGGGCTTTTTGATTATCTGAAGCAAGGTTACTCAAAATGGTGTAGTAAACCTTGGCAACGGACAAGTCACCTAGCATCTGAACATCTGTGATGGTCACACCTTGGACACGCGGATCACGGACTTTCTTTTGCAAAATCTCATTGACTTCACGCTTGATTTCCATGCCCACACGATCCGTACGGAAATGATTTGCCATGATATTCCTTTCTCTACTTTGAACCAAAAGCTAGGCCAGCAGACCTAGCTATTTTTATTAGATAGAGGAACTAGAGCCATTTGAATCTAGGAAACAAGCCTTAGATAGAACTGAGGGTTCATCAAGGCGCTGTTGACGACGAGTCAAATGAGCTATCGTTTCTCTATTATCTCTTGATTTCTTCCATGACATAGGCCTCAATCACATCATCCATCTTGATATCATTGTAGCCGTCGATCATCAATCCACCTTCACGACCGTTTGTAACTTCTTTGACGTCGTCTTTGTAGTGTTTCAAGCTAGCAAGTTCACCATCATAGATAACAACACCGTCACGGATAACACGGACTTTAGAGTCACGGGTAACCTTACCGTTGATAACCATGAATCCACCGATAGTTCCCACTTTAGACACCTTGAAGGTTTCACGAATAACTGCTTCACCAATAACTTTTTCTTCGAATTCTGGATCAAGCATCCCTTTCATAGCTTCTTCCATCTCTTCGATAACCTTGTAGATAATGCTGTGGAGACGGATTTCCACATCGTCAGCTTCTGCTTGTTGACGAGCTTGTGGTGTAGGACGTACGTTGAAACCAACGATAAAGGCATTTGAAGCTTCGGCAAGAGTCACGTCTGATTCGTTGATTGCACCGACCGCTGAGTGGACGATGGTCACTTTGACACCTTCCACGTCAATCTTTTGAAGTGAGGCAGAAAGGGCTTCAACAGAACCTTGTACATCGGCCTTGATGATAACGTTAACAGACTTGAGTTCACCAGCTTTAAGGGTATCAAAGAGGTTTTCAAGGCTGACACGTTGGGTAGCTTGACGTTGTTTCATAAGAGCACGTTTGGCACGCTCTTCACCTGCTGCACGCGCAGATTTTTCATCCTCGTAAACGGCAAAGTGGTCACCTGCCATTGGCGCTTCGTTCAAACCTGTGATTGAAACTGGTGTTGATGGACCTGCTACCTTAACACGACGACCAAGATCATTGGTCATAGCACGGACACGACCGAAGGTATTTCCGACAACGATTGGGTCTTGAACATTCAAGGTACCTTGTTGAACAAGAAGGGTTGCGACCGCACCTTTACCTTTATCCAAGCGCGCTTCGATAACTGTACCGATAGCACGCACTGTTGGGTCTGCCTTAAGTTCTTGGATTTCAGCCACAAGAAGGACTGTTTCCAACAATTCTTCGATATTTTGGTTGAATTTAGCTGAGATTTCAACAAATTCAGAATCTCCACCCCAAGCGGTTGACATAACCCCATGCTCTGCCAATTCACCGATAACGCGTTCTGGGTTGGCACCTGGTTTATCAATCTTGTTAATGGCTACGATGATTGGAACGTTGGCCGCTTTTGAGTGGTTAATGGCTTCGATAGTCTGAGGCATAACCCCGTCATCTGCTGCTACGACCAAGATAGTAATATCGGTAACAGAAGCACCACGTGCACGCATAGATGTAAAGGCCGCGTGTCCTGGTGTATCGAGGAAGGTAATCTTCTTGCCATTTTCCACGATTTGGTAGGCACCAATATGCTGAGTGATACCACCTGCTTCACCTGTCGCAACACGAGAGTTACGAAGGGTATCTAGGAGTGTTGTTTTACCGTGGTCAACGTGTCCCATGATAGTTACAACTGGTGGACGCTCAACTAATTCATCTTCATTGAGATAACCATCTTCGACAAAGAAACGTTCGATGTCGGCATTATCCACTTCAACTTTTTGTTTGGCTTCAATACCATAATCCACCATGAGGAGTTCAATTGTTTCCCCATCCAAGGATTGGTTTTGTGTGGCCATGACACCCATCATAAAGAGTTTCTTAACGATTTCAGCTGGTTCACGTTTGATACGTTTTGCGATTTCCGCAACAGTCATACCATCTGTATATTCAAATTCTGTTGGCAATTCATGGAATTTACGCTCCGTAACAGGTTTTGGAGTCTGATTGCGGTTGTTCTTGTTATTGCCTTTTTTGTTCTTTTTGTTGTTATTCCAGTTACTATTCTTTTGATTTCTCACTTGATTTTGACTACTTCGATTCTTTTGTTGTTTTCTAGGACCATCTTCTTCGTGATCATAATCATCACGTTCTTTGTCTGGTCGAGCTTGTTTTTTACGACGTGTATCCACTGGCGCTTCTTTAGCTACAGGAGCTGGTTCAACCACTGCTTGAACTTGTTGCGCTTGTTCAGCTAACTTAGCCACTTCTTCAAAGATTTCCTCTGGCTCCTTGCGTTTGTTAGCTTGGGCCAAGGCTTCTTTGGCAGCCTGAGTCTGCTTGAAACGTTCCTCACTTGAACGTGCGTACTCTGCATTTTGCTCTGCTTTTAGGGCTGCTGCACGGGCTTTAAAGTCAACACGTGGAGCCGCTTGATGTGGACGTTTGTCCTCTTGTTGACGACGCTCATTTCCACGATTTTGCTGACCTTGCTGTTTCTTAGCTTGGTCGTTAAAGCGACGATTGTCGCGGTTGCCTTGACCTTGTTTTCCACCATTGCGACCGTCGTTTTTCTGACGGTTTCCGTTTTGTTGTTGGTCACGGTTATTGCCCTTGTTTTGCTTGCGTCGTTCTGCCTGCTCTTTGGCACGGGCTTCACGCTCAGCCTTAAAATTACGGCTTTGCGGTTTAGCTGCTACTTTTTCTGCCTTCGGAGCGACTGGCTCAGCCGGTTTTGCCTCTTCCTTAGCTACAGCTGGTTTAGCTGGTTCAGATTTTTCGGCTTTCTTTTCTGCACTTGCTTTTGGTGCTGCAGGTTTTGCTTCTACTTTTGGAGCAGCTGCAGGCTTAAAGCTGGCAGCGATTTTTGCAGCGACAGCTTCTTCCACACTTGATGAGTGGCTTTTCACATCCAAGCCCAACTCTTTTGCACGCGCTACAACTTCTTTACTTTCTTTTCCAAGTTCTTTTGCGATTTCGTACAATCTTTTCTTAGACAAATCATGTCCTCCTCTTCTATTCCATAAGAGACCTCATTTTCTTTGTAAATCCAGCATCTGTTACAGCCAAAACCTTTCTCGATTTCCCGACTGCTATGCTTAATTCCAGTGTTGAAAACACGGTTACAATTTCTACTTGATAATAATGACTTTTATCTTGAATCTTCTTGGTCAGATTGGGTCCAGCATCATGGGCTAGAAAGACCAACTTGGCCTTGCCATCTTGAATGGCCTTGACCACCAATTCTTCACCCGATATAATCCGCCCTGCTCTCTGAGCAAGTCCCAAGAGATTACTTATCTTTTGCTTATTCAAGTCCTAACTCTCTTCTTTTCACCTTGTGATCCACATAAGCGATCAACTCGTCATAAAAGCTTTCTTCCACTTCCATGTCAAAGCTACGGTTAAAGACCTTCTTCTTTTTAGCCTCTAGGGCTTCTTTATTGTCTAGCTTGATATAAGCGCCACGGCCATTGGCCTTGCCTGTCGGATCGATAAAGACTTGTCCTTCCTTGTTCTTAACAATACGGAGCAAATCACGCTTATCAATCACTTCATTGGATACAACAGACTTGCGCAAAGGGATTTTTCTCGTTTTCATCTTTCCCTCCTCTAGCAGCTTTTATTCTTCTACAGTATCGTTTTCTGCTTCCAAATCTACCGAACCAGCTTCTTCCATGGCTTCAAATTCGCTAGCAGACTTGATATCGATACGGTAACCAGTCAAGTGAGCTGCCAAGCGAACGTTTTGCCCACGACGACCGATTGCAAGAGATAGCTTGTTATCAGGAACAACCACCAAGGCACGTTTGCTGTCGTTTTCATCAAAGATAACTTGGTCAACCTCAGCAGGAGCGATGGCATTATAGATAAATTCAGCTGGATCTGCTACCCACTCGATAACGTCGATGTTTTCTTCGATTGGCACCATACGGTCGCTCTTGGCATCGTAACGAGCTGGGTGGAATTTGCTAGTAATCTTCTTGATATTAGCACCACCACGTCCAACGATTGTACCGATAGCGTCCACGTTTGGATTGTGGCTACGAACGGCAACCTTCGTACGATCACCAGCTTCACGGGCCACGCTCATGATTTCAACAGTTCCATCATAAACTTCTGGAATTTCTTGCTCCATCAAGCGTTTGATCATTTCTGGATGGCTACGGCTAACAAAGACGTTGACACCGCGAGGGTTGTCTTCAACCTTGTAGACATAAACTTCGATACGATCATGAGAAGCAAAAACTTCACCAGGAATTTGATCTTGTTTTGACAATTGGGCTTCGATGCTGCCGAGATTGACATAGATAAAGCGATTGTCAAAGCGTTCTACTGTACCAGACATGATTTCTTGCTCATGTTCTTTGTAAGTATTATAAGTGATGGCACGTGTTTGCTTGCGCATTTTTTCCATGATGGTTTGTTTGGCAGATTGAGCTGCTACACGACCAAACTCAGCAGGTGCTTCTTCAAACTTGATTTTGTCACCAAGCTCATAGGCTGAATTAATGGCAAGAGCGTCTTTCAAGCTGATTTCCAAACGGCTATCAAATACTTCATCAACAACTTCACGGACAGTATAAACTGTAAAGTCACCTGTTTTTTCGTTAAAGTCAATAGCTACGCTGTCTGATTGACCATAGCGTCTGCGATAAGCGGAACGAAGCGACTCTACTACTGCGTCGATGATATCTTCTTTTTTGATTCCCTTGTCTTCTTCCAAAATGCGGAAGGCCTCTAGCATTTCTTTACTCATGTTTTCTTCACTTTTGAATCCTCAAAAGCTATCCTTTCTTTTTCTATAATTTAACTGCTAAACGTGCTTTTGATACTAAACTGTATGGAATTTGGACGGTTTTCTTACGCGTCTTGTCCATATATTCCATGGTCAACTCGTCCTCTTCAAAGGCCAACAGAGTTCCTTCAAAGACTTTTTGCTTATCGATGGCTTGGTAGAGCCCGACATGGATGTATTTCCCAACCGCTCCAGCTACGGCATCCTTGGTTTTCAAAGGACGTTCCAAGCCTGGACTGGTGATTTCTAGGAAATATTGTTCTGGGAAGGGATCTGGCTTGATGGTGTCTAGGACAGGACTAATAATTTCTGTCAAGTCTGCCGTATCGTTCAAGGTAATTCCTTCAGGTTTATCTACAAAAATACTGAGAATCATGTCACTGCCAATCTTTCCATACTCGATATCCACGAGTTCGAAAGGCGCTTCTATGACAGGTTCTACAACTTCTCTGACTAATTCTACGATTGTTGCGATTGCGTCCACCTCCTCATAAGCAAGAGGCGAAGATATTTCCCCGCCTCTCTTTCTCATATTCTTACTACTAGTATAGCACGTTTGCCAACTTATGTAAAGCAAAAGCACTTATACAGCCTGATTTCAGGATATTTCTTAAAATTCTGCCTCAACTCGGTAGATAACTTGACCCTTGTTGGAGAATTTTTGCTCGTATTCTGTCATGACATTGCCTTCAAAATCACTGGCATGTAAATCAAGCCAGACACCATTGAGCTTCATGCCATACTGAGAAAAGCTCACTAGGCTATACTCAAACAAGCCACGGTTATCCGTCTTGAAATGAATTTCTCCATTTTCAGGCAAGATACGCTTGAAGGTATCCAAGAAGGTCTTATAGGTCAAACGACGCTTTTCATGGCGTTTTTTCGGCCAAGGATCTGAAAAGTTCAGATACAAACGATCAATCTCACCGTCTTCAAAGTAGTCAGTCAAGTCAGAACCATCTACCCACAAGAGCTTAATGTTAGGCACTCCAACTTCAAGCACCTTGTCCAAAGCGTAGCTCAAAACAGACTTTTGAATATCAATCCCGATATAGTTGATGTCAGGGTTCTGCTTGGCCATACCTGAAACAAAGGCACCCTTTCCACTTCCAACTTCCACATGAATGGGGTTGTCATTGCCAAACAAGTCCCGCCATTTTCCCTTGGCTTCCAAGGGATTGAGGACCACATACTGGGGATTTGCCTCTAGTAATTCTGTTGCCCCTTTACGATTTCTAACTCTCATCTTCTCTTTCCATACTTGTCTCGGAAGTGACGCAAGCCATGAATCTCCCGATTGACATTTTCTAAATCTTGGTTCATATAATACTTGGAAATCTGGCTCAAATAAGATAATTGACCGTACCAATACAATTTATTTAATACCGTCTGATTGTACTTGTAACCGTAGTAGGTCAACCATTCCTTCCACTCATGTTCTGGAATATAATGGCAGAGCATATGGGCCACATCAAACATGCGGTCGGTCAAGCGAACCGAATCCCAATCTACCAAATAAATCAAGCCACTGTCTGTCTCAATCCAATTACTATGTCGTACATCTCCATGGACAATGGTCGCATAGTCCTCTCTAAATCCTGGAATAGTCTGACGTAAATCAGCCATCACTTCACTGATAAAATGATTTTTACGTAAAGCGTCTGGAACCGTTTCTTGCCAGGACTGTAGTAAATCTACAGGTGTTTCCATGGCATAGCCCAACCGACTCAACTGTGTCATCAACGGACGTGAGCGATGTAGACGGGTTAAAATATTGACAATTTGCTTACGATTCATATCATAGGGGGTCAATATCTTGCCTGTCAACCATTCTTGAGCACACATATCACGCCCATCTGCCAAACGGCGACTCCATAATAACTGTGGAGCAATTTGTTCTCTAGCTAGACCAGGTAGGATTGGAGAGGTGTTCATTTTTACAAAGATACGCTTCCCATCAGGATAGCTACCCATATAAGCCTTGCCACTTTTCCCAGGTATGGGAGTCAGTGTTAGCTCATTATCACCCAAATCCATTTCTTTCCTCCGTATAAAGTTTCCTTACTATTCTACTAGTTTTTGGCCTATTCGTCAACCGCTCTAACCCGATTCTCAAAGAAAAGCCTCTGGATTGGCTTGGGTATCATTATAGAAAGAAAAAGGCAAGCACCGTCTTCTGCTTACCTTTTCGTGATTTTTATAAATAATATAAGAGTGGCCAACTGTTGTAAAACATGTGGACTAGAGTAGAAACCCATAAGTTTTGGCTCTTTTTATAAGCAAAGCCCAGCAACACCCCCCCAAGTAGATAAAAAATAAACGAAGGCACATTAGAAGGTCCATGCATGAAAGAAAAGAGAGAGGAAGTCAGTACAAGCCCTAACCAAGAATTGTCAAAAACGGCACCTTGAAGAAGTCCTCTGAAAATGAGTTCCTCCTGGATGGGTCCAAAAACTGAGGAAGTCAAAATCAAAGACAGGGAAATTCCTCTGCTGACTTCCGCCAAGTGTTGAACTCCCGCGCCAGAAGAAACAGCGAAGAAATGAATATAAATCAGCGTCTCAAGTACACTTAGAAGAAAGATTGCAATGAAAAGCAAAAGGTCTTTCTTGCTTAACATCCCAAAAGAAATCATTTCAAACTTTCTAGCATAAGTAACACTCAGCGAAGTTACAAGAAGACTTACAATAATCAATTCAGATTCATTTTGAAAAAAATCCCCGTGGTTAATCGTATAAGGAACTGTAATGACGATTAGTAGTACTAAAAATCCAAAACAAAAGGCATGAAATTTATCAAAAAACTCCATAAAACTAGCCTCCTCAACAAACAAACTTCCCTACAAGTCATCCTTTAACTCTAACCTTTCCAAAACAAACCATTTTAGCAACCAAAATCCGACCACATAGCCAGCCCCTAAGAAGATAGCCATTAAAGATAACATGGGATTTAGGAAATAAAAGACCACCACAGATACAAAGGTTAGCACAAAAACATTAAAAGCAATGGTGTCAGAAGCCAAGACCAGAATATAAGGTGTCAACCAGTCTAAGGTTTTTGAATCTAGGAAAAATAAGTGTTTATACATGATGACCTCCTCTATGGCTGAAAAGCAAGTCTTCTGGTTTTTTAGCCCAGGACCCTGTGTAGAAAAGTGAGCAAAAATGGTAAGTTTGCGATGATATTATTAACAATATGAATCGAATAAGAAGGATAGATACTCTTCGTATAACGTGTCAGCCAGGCATATAGACAACCCACTGCCGTATAGACAAAAATATCTGCGAAACTTGGCAAGCTAGAAAAGTGGGGCAAGGCAAATAAGAATGAAGGAAAGAGAAGATCCAGCCTCCACCTCGAATTCTTAAAGAAGGCATGTTGAAGCAGTCCCCTACATACCAATTCTTCCATCAGAGGTCCTAGTACGATTAAGGTTAGGTAAACACCAAACTCCGCAAAATTTGTCTCGCTATAGGCAATAAACAAATTCCAACCTTCATTGGTCCCCTGAACGTGTTTAGCTGTCAGATAGTTAAAGCATATCAGCACGACAGCTGCTAACACCGTCAGAACCAATAACTCAACCACTTTTTCCTAGGGATGCGAAAGAGATAAGCATGGCCCGACCTGACCAAAATCCAAACCATCAAGCTGATAAAGAGAAGGCTGATGATGTTTCGAATCCAGATAAGATTTCCTACCCAAGACGAGAACTCCCAATAATTGCTCCAAAATTGGGTTGTCCAAAACAGTCCGAAAAACAGAAACAAATAAGAAAGAATTGCACTCGCTTTGAAAAGAATAGGATGTTTTTTCATTGCTTTCTCCATTACAATTAAATGATATCTAATCATTTTCTAAAATTTGATAACTTTTGTGAAATGTTTTAGCAGAAACAACTCTATGATTGGTGATATCTATATAATCACCTGGATAACCAAGAACATACATCCCATAACCAGCGAATCCTCCTCCAACTGTTCCAACTAAACCAAACTTGATATTCGTTGCGAGAGAAGTGTTAAGACCTGCCATTAAAATGCGCACATGATTATCCAACCAAACCATATAATTTTTTTGAAAAGCTTCCTCTACCCAACTTGGTTTAGGAGTTGCTTGACCAATTTCCCAAACATCAACAATTTGATTCCCATATTTTGCCTTCATATCTTCAATCCTTTTTAAATACCATTACATGAGTTTGGAGTTCCCCCTATACCATAAGGACTACATGGTTTTGAAAGATGTATAATAGGCCACTTACCATTTAATTGATCCAAAATTGGAGAAGGTGCTAGCCCACCCAATAAACCAGAAAGCATATCTCCCCAACCTCCGAAACTTCCTTCAACTTTCGCAAGCATCTCAGTATCCATCATTTCAAATTATGACATCGTTTTTGTATTCATAACAAAAACTTCATTAGCCCCTACTTTTTATAATACTTCAAGCCCCAAATGAGTAGAAGCATAATAATCAAGCAGAGAATAGCGCCAATATAGGCAATTAGTTGTTGGTAAGATTCTCCTGCTGTGACACCTCTATACAAACAAATAATAGACATAAAACCTGTCAAGCCGATGAACATGAGTTGATTGGTTCTAGGACTAACCAAATCATCATCTTCAAACTTTCTTATCCTCATTTCTCTAGTGAGGTAAACAGTGACCAAAATAGAAGCCAAGTTAATAACCACTAAAAGAAATTGGAAAACCAAGGAAAAATTTAAAAACTGACGAGATAGAAATAAATAAGTAGAGACAAGCAAAGGCAACTGACCTAGGAACAATCTTGCAAGAAAGATGTTCCTTTTTTTAGCAAGAAAAGTTTTCATTTCTTTTCTCCTTTCATATAATATCAGACGAAGAACTACACAAACTCATCGGTTCAAAACCTAAGTAGCCAGAAAAAAGAGACAGGTGACAGTAGCATTCATCAAACCATGTACAACTACACAGGAATATAGATTTCTCCGCTTTATATAGAGAATTCCTAATACAATTCCTGACACTAGATGTTGAGAGAGCATTTCTCCGTCATGAGCAAATCCAAAAAGAACAGCCGAAAGGATAATAGCAACTATGTGAGAATATTTTTCTAAACTTCCTAAAATGATTCCTCTAAAGAGTATCTCCTCCAAAAGAGGTTGAGTGAAAGTAGTTGACAACCAGAATAGAACTATGTACAAAAAACCACTTGTTTCCAAATGTTGAAAAAAGCTTAAAGAACTTGTATTATCATGGACTTTTCCAAGAACGGTCGTGAAAAATATAAAACCAACTACTAAAACCAGATTAGCCAGATAAGCAAGAACAATCCATTTCAATTCTACCCACTTGATTGGTAAGCAATATAAAGTAGTCTTATCACCCCACCTCTTAATGAGACATACAAGAATAGTTAAGCATATAAAGAAAGATAGAAGGAAGAAACCAACACTGAACACATCTCCCATTACTCCGTCATAAAAACGTCTCACAACAGTTAATGGTACAACTTGAATGGCAAAAGTAAGTAAAAAGCAGGTAATTATTTTTTTTAAGATAGAAATCGATTTTTCCATAGTTTGTCCCTTTTTCAACTACTTAATAAGATATTTTTCTAATTTACTACTTCCACGAACGAAGCCCCCCGCTTCCTTAACTTGAGTTTTATCTCACTTTCTGCCACACCCTTTACACTTCTAGTATAGCACTCATTTTATCCTTGGAACACTCAAATCATAAATGGTCATCAAAACATCTTGAATTGTTAAAAATTTAAAAAAGCAAGCATGAAAAACATACTTGCCCTTTACACCGTATTGATACCAACTTAATTTGTAGATTTTTTATCCTGCTATCACATATCATTTTGACAGGCGAAACAATATTAAAGAAACTCCACTGTAGATTAAACTAGCGATAAAAAATCTTTTTATCTAATTAGATCTATCTTTATTCTTCTTTGGAGATTTTAAAAATTTTTTCCTAATTAAAGAAGTAATAAAAGAAACAAACATACCAACAACAAAAGCAATAAGAAAACTTTTGAAATCCATAATTACCTCCAAGTACAGCTCCTCTACATACAAGCTCAAGCTTTTAAGCAATCATAATAGCCAATTGTAACATTGTTTTTGCATTCACGAGGAATACCTCTTTTTACTTTCGTCCTATTACAACCTTAATAAGGTTAGTATACTACTATTTTTTAAAATTTTCCATCCAAATCACAAATGGTCATCAAAACATCTTGAATTGTTAAAAAATTTAAAAAAGCAAGCATGAAAAACATACTTGCCCTGGGGGAACTTGACAATGTGAAAATACAAAATAGAGAACTACTCACCCTCACTTCCGTATGTTCTCATATATTCTCATAATCGCAACAAGGATAGCAGCTGTCCCACTTGCCAAAGCGATAAGGGTAATGATAATGTTGAGGATTTCAGGCGTACTCCCTATTCTGTTGATAAGACGGAGTAGGGATATAACTGTCAACTGAATCAGGAGGATTGATTCTACTCTTACCAATGAAGTCAGTTTGTTTTCAACTGCATATAAAAAGGCTGGTAGCAAAACACAGGCTATAGCAATCACAAACAGATTACTCCCTATTTCTTCTCCCTTGTTCACCACGGAAATCATGAGAAGATTCGATGCTATAATCAACGTAGAACAGATGATAAAAAAGGATTTCTTATTCATATAGGATACCTCATATACTATGGTATTTTAATTGATGACTACAGGCAGTACTTCTTTCCACAGATCTTCTAATCATCAACTGACATCGAGTGAACCGTTAAAACCTGACGAAAAACTTGATTTTGGCAGGTGGTATTCAGGCTGGTATTGGGATGACTTTCCACAATTTTCATAACGGTATAGAGACCAACTCCTCTCTCCTCCCCTTTAGAACTGGCTCCAAAGGAGAAGATTTCAGAAATATCGATGCTCTCTTCTTTGATGGAGTTTTCAATGATAAAAGTCTCCTGTGCCCCATTTTTTAAAAAGGCGATTGAAACGTGAGGTTGACTGGCCTCTACACTAGCTTCAATAGCATTGTCACAAAGGATAGACACAATGGTTAGAAAATCAAGCAAGCTCATCCCCTCTACCTGAATCTCCTCAGGAACTTCGACATTAAAGACAATCTTCTTATCTCTGGCTTTTAGAAATTTCCCTGCTAGAAGACTTTTGAGGGCACGGTCTCGAACATTCACCAATCTGCCCAGGTCATATTTATTGTCCTGCAATTTTTCACTAGAATCCTTTAAGACCGAGTCATAGACCTCTTTTATCTGCTCCATATCCTCCTCTTCAATGCCCAGACGTAAGCTGGTTAAGAGGTTAGTGTAGTCATGGCGAAAGCTCCGGACTTCCTTGTAAAGTTCCTCTATATGCCGACTATATCGCTCCATATCTCTGTAGCGCAAGGCCTGCTCTTGGTCCAATCTCTCATGGAGTTTGTCCTTCAAATAGGTATCCAGTTTCTTGATAATCCCCATAAAAAAGAGCAAGTAAAACACTAGAATCAGATGGCGAACAGTCGTTGATTGAATACCTTGTTCATATTCAAAGAAAGACAGACTTTGCATCACTAGATAATAAGCCCCCATTATCCAGTTAATCGTGGTCAGGGACTTTTGAAAACCTTTATCGAGAATCTCCTTTCTCAAGTTAGTGAAATCATAGTCCAACCATTTCAAAAAGACTAAAACTATGAAGCAAACGAATATCGTCATCAATAAAAAGATAGGATTGCTACCTTTATCTACAATTTCTTGTCCCCAAAATGGAAGCACAAAATAGGAGACCCCTCTATAAAAGAGATTCACCAATATCATTGGAAAGAGACCATAAAAGAAGAGGAGTTTTTTAGGAAGCCCTCTTAACAGTAAGAAAGACAAACCTATACCGTACAAGGGTTCCATAAAATAAGATAGATAATCATTTCCTACTATATAGCTAATCATTACAAAAACAACTGCCAAAAGTAGCTTAAAAAGAAAGGCCTTAAAAATTCTCTCAAAATTGAGACCAATTCCATCTACCTTAAAGAAAATAACAATTTTTAGCCCATTAGTAATAAGCGTATACAATAATATCCAAGCAATATTCATAAACTCTCCTAGCTCAATGCAAGTTATTGATAGCTTCAGATACTTCCCTGACTTTATAACGCGCTATCATACAGCTTCCACCATTGGGAAAGTAAAGCAGTTTTTCTTTCTTATCCAAACGAACCACATTGGCAGGATTGATGAGAAATGAGCGGTGACACTGCAAGAGACGGGGTTCCTGCTTGAAAACCTCCTCTAAACTCGCTGTAAATTCCAGCCTGTCTGTCTTGGTATAGAGAATAACACGATGGGCTCTGGGAGACGTTTCGAGATAGTAAACCTCTTTAAAAGGATACTGGAATTGGGCAAATTTTGATTTAAAGTAAAAGCAATCTTCCGCCAGACTTTTACTATCTTGACTATTGGCATAGAGGAGGGCTGTCTCGATCCGAGATTCAAACTCCTCTGCTGACAAGGCCTTATCAATGTAGTCCAAAGCTGACACTTGGTAGCGAAAGGACAGAGGCATAAACTCCGAGTGAGTTGTCACAAAGACAATCAGGGCATACGGATCCCGATCCCGAATCTTTCTAGCCACCTCTAGACCTTTCATCTCCTCATTTCGAATCTCAATATCCAAAAAGAATAGCTGATGGGCACCCTTCTCATGCACCTCTGCCAGCAGCTGGTCTGGCTTACCAAAAACTTCAAAAGAACTCGGAGTGATATGATGTTCCTTCAAAAGTTTCTCAATCGTCGTTTCAATCCTAGTCTGTTGGGAAAAATCATCTTCTAAAACAAATATTCTCATCTTCTTAGTCTCCTTGTTTCAATTTCTTCCTAAAAAGAGAATAGCAAAAATACTATGACACAAGCCCACCAAATCCTAAACAAGCCTTCAACGCTCCTGAAAGGTGTCTTGTTCCTCAAATAAGCATGATAATCTTACAACTATTTTATCATAAAATCTTAACAGTACCATTCAGGAAATTTCAAGTACAATTAAAGATTTGAGGCTGAAAAAAACTCTAAAAATGGTAGACTAACAGTATCAAAACACAGTTGCTAGAAACAAGACTGGCACCCAGATTAAAGGAGGAATTCTCATGACAGATACAGACCCTATCAAAAGAGCTCAGACTTTGATTACTGACTTAAACAAAGCCTACCAAGTCTGCAAACAGGCCACGGCTGACGACGTCCGCTTTCAGGAGCAATTAAACTCTATTCTTGGCTTTCTAGCCAAGGCTGAAACAGTGGATAATCGAGTCTTGATTGAACTGGAAAAATTTTACCAGACTTCCAGTCTTCTCATGGGACTCAGCGCTCTTGATCCAGATGCTCCAACTCGCGCCGCTTGGCGGGCCTATGACCGCTTCCACTTTGACCAAGTCAAGACCAAGTTAAGTCTTTACGGTCCAACCATTATCTTGTAAAAAATAAAAGAAGCTGAGACAAAATTGAACTCAACTTCTTTTTTAGTGCCTTATAAGCAATATTAGTCCTGCATCTGACGTTTTACCTGATAAGGCAAATACAAGACCAGTAAAACCAAACCTGCACCCAGCAAGGCTAGAAGGGCCAGTTTTTCTTGGAAGATCACAAGGCCGACGACTAATTCCACAAGTAAAACAAAACTGGTCAATCCTCTGACCACTGCCTGCAAGCCTTTTTCCTTTTGCCCCTTGTCAAGTGGAAAGAGTTGGGTCAAATACTGGTAGTCAAAGGCATGATAGAGGGCCAGTAACTGGAAGAGCAGGAGGTAGTTAAAGAGAACCACAACTGCTGTCGCAATCCAAGCTTGCTCGATAAAAACCTGCGCCAGCAAGGAAAGCAAGAGCAGACGGAGACTGAGGGCAAAGAGGTCTCCATTTCGTAAATAAGAACGCAGATAGAGATTTTGCCAAATCTTCCCAGGCATCTTCTGAACAGTCTTTAGGATAAAGTCCAGATAGGCACGACGCTTGACGCTGTTTGAAATTCCCTTGACCTGCGTAAAGAGGGCAAAGAAACGAAGCAAGACTTGCTTACGCTTACTTTCTTGGGAAATAATATAGTCCCAGTCCAGTCCAGTTTCAGTAAAAAACTTGCTGGCCTTTTGACGAAAGAGGAAATATTTTCCTACCCCCAATAAAAGCACATAGACCAGAAAAACAGGTAAGCCATAACCCATGGCTAAAAATAAGGGCGCAAATAACAGCAAGAAAAGGGTCTGGACAAAGAGCCAAAAGGCTAGAGAAATGCCAGTTTGACGATTGAGATGGAGTTTGATTTCCTCTTCTCCGACCAAGAGAAAGAGCTTGTCTGGAGCCTCCATATAGGTGGCAATTCCTCCCCAAAGCAAAAGTAAAACAGAGGTAATTCCTATAAACAAAAGGATAGGCCAATGGTTTTCAGGAAAATGTTGCAAGAGTTGACTGTACTGGTAGGCTAGAAAGCCCAACAGAACAAGCAGGAACAAGACAAAGTGGTCATTGAGCACATAACGCAGATAACCAAGACACTCCTTACGAAAAGCCTGCTTTCTCTTTAAAAACAAGTCTTTCATAGGTTCTCCTCTTTGGTCAGAGCCAAGTAAATATCATTCAAACTAGCCTCAGGCATGTTAAAGGCTTCGCGCAGTTGCAGGAGATTTCCCTTAGCACGCACCTCTCCCTTGTGAAGAATGACAAAAGCATCACACATCTTCTCAGCCGAATCCAGCACGTGGGTACTCATGAGAATAGACTTGCCTTTTTGCTTTTCCACTTCCAAAAGCTGAATCAAATCAGAAATCGCCAGCGGATCCAGACCAAGGAAAGGCTCATCCACGATGAAAAGACTCGGATCCACCACAAAAGCACAGATAATCATGACCTTCTGCTTCATCCCTTTTGAAAAATGAACAGGGAACCAGTCCAATTTCTGATCCAGACGAAACATTTTTAACAAAGGCTCTACTCGATCAAAAGCCACTTTTTGCTCAATACCATAAGCCATGGCAACCGTTTCGATATGCTCTCTGAGGGTCAATTCCTCATACAAGCTAGGTGTCTCAGGAATGTAGCCAATTTGCTTGCGGTAGCTCGTTGCATCTTCTTGCAGGGTCAGGCCATTGATATTGATGGAGCCACTATAAGGTGTCAACAGACCGATAATCTCATTAATAGTCGTCGATTTACCAGCACCATTGAGACCAATCAAACCGACCAACTGCCCACTTTCAACAGTAAAGGACACATCTTTCAAGACAGGGACATGGACATAGCCACCTGTCAGGTTTTTAATTTCTAACATATTTTCTCCAAATCTGGTATAATGTAGCTATATTATATCAAAATTCAATACAGTAGAGGTAGATTTTATGTCAGATTGCATTTTTTGTAAAATCATCGCAGGGGAAATTCCTGCTTCAAAAGTATATGAAGATGAGCAGGTTCTTGCCTTTCTTGATATCTCTCAAGTGACTCCAGGACACACCTTGGTCGTGCCAAAAGAACACTATCGCAATCTTTTGGAAATGGATGCTACTAGCGCCAGCCAACTCTTTGCCCAAGTACCAAAAGTAGCTCAAAAAGTCATGAAAGCTACCAAGGCTGCTGGTATGAATATCATTGCTAACTGTGAAGAAATCGCAGGGCAAACCGTCTTTCATACCCACGTTCACCTCGTACCTCGCTACAGTGCGGACGATGACCTCAAGATTGATTTTATCGCCCACGAACCAGACTTTGACAAACTCGCTCAAATCGCTGAAACCATCAAAAATGCCTAAGGAGTTGCTATGAAATTATCTAATCTACTGCTATTTGCAGGAGCTGCAGCTGGAAGTTATCTGATCACAAAAAATCGCCAAACCATCACAGATGAAGTCTTGAATACCACTGACCGCGTTCAAGCAATCAAGGACGATGTGGATATTATCCAAAACAGCCTACAAATCATTGACCAGCAAAAAGAACTCATCAAGGAATATCAAGAAGACCTGACTTACAAATTTAAAGTCTTGGAAAAAGATATCCAGACTCGAATGGCGCTTCTCCAAGAAGAAAAAGCAAGGAAATGAAAGTCTCCAACTTTACTGGAATCCCCTTAGCTACATTTGGGATTACTAGATCCTAACAGAATAGAAAGGGAATAATCATGAAAAACTTCTTAAAAGATCTGGCTAAGATCATCCTGATCCCTTGTGGTTGCCTTACCCTTCTTGCCGCCCTAGCATTTCTACTACTATTCTTTACTTTCAGAGCCTCACCGAGTGACATCCGAAAAGGGAACGAAGACTTAAAACAAATCTTTACCTCTCTTGACATGCCTCCTAAGAAAGTAAAATCAAATGGAAGATATAAATACGAAGGTGGGGGCTTAATTTTTTATGTTACTTTCTCAGATGAGGTCATCAATAGTCACCCTGTCTTAAAAGAAAGTCCAAAACTCACCAAAAACCAACTCGAAGTCTATGTCGTACTGACAGGAGATATCTCCTACTATAAAGTAGGGGATAACTTGTTCAATCATGGTTTATTGCAATTTTTAGAGAAGGAAAGTAGGAATTATTTACAAGAAATCAGAAAGAAACCAAATCCTGATTACTCAGTTCTATATTGGAAGGATCAGGAAAGTCTAAAAAAGGGAATTGCTTTCTATGAAAAAGCCTTGACTTTAGTGGATATTCAGGATAACTCTGCAATCAACCATATTGATACCGTTACTATTAAGCCTGGTAAAGAAGCGGAAATCAAGCAACTCATCCAAGATATGGATGCAGCTGGCTTGCTCAAGCAAAAGTATAAATAATAGGCTAACTGGAAAATGATTTTTCGACGCTAAATCTTCAAAGACAAGACAAAAAGAGCTCGACGGCTCTTTTTGTTTATTCTCCTTCAAAGGCATCTTTAATATGGTCAAAGAAGCCTTTTTTCTTTGGATTGACTTTTAAATCACCAGCAGCTGCGAATTCTTTAAGCGCTGCTTTTTGGCGTTCGTTCAAGCCTGTCGGTGTTACGACATTAACGGTAACGTATTGGTCACCAACTGCACCGCCACGGAGGCTCGGTGCTCCCTTGCCACGTAGGCGGAATTTCTTACCAGTCTGAGTTCCCTCTGGGATAACCAATTCAACATCACCGTGAACAGTTGGGATATCTACTGTGTCACCAAGAGCTGCTTGGACAAAGTTGAGGTTGAGACTGTAGAAGATAGTCGTTCCTTCACGTTCAAACTTATCGCTGGCTTCCACAGAAACTACTACATACAAGTCACCGTATGGTCCACCGTTAAAGCCTGCTTCACCCTGACCAGCTAGGCGAATTTGTTGACCAGTTTCCACACCAGCAGGGATTTTCACATGTACGCTATGAGCTTGTTTTTCATGACCTGTTCCGTGACAAGTTGTACATGGATCTTTGATTTCTTTTCCGCGACCATGACAGACATCACAGGTTACTTGGCGACGCATCATACCAAGCGGAGTCTGCGTATCGACGTTAATAACACCAGCGCCATGACAGCGTCCACAAGTGACTGGACTTGTTCCTGGCTTAGCACCTGAGCCATTACATGTACTACAGCTTGCTTCACGATTGTACTTAACCTCTTTTTCAGCTCCAAAAATAGCTTCTTCAAAGGTCAAATTCACACGGTATTGGAGGTCATCCCCCTGACGAGGAGCATTTGGATTGCGTGAAGCACCGCCTCCGCCGAAGAAACTTGAGAAGATATCTTCAAAACCACCGAAGCCTCCTGCCCCATCGAAACCGCCGAAACCACCAGCTCCACCAAAACCACCGTTGGCTCCAGCAGCACCGTATTGGTCATAGGCAGCCCGTTTTTGGTCGTCACTCAAAGTCTCATAGGCTTCCTGAACTTCCTTGTATTTTTCCTCAGCACCAGGCTCCTTGTTGATATCTGGGTGGTATTTCTTTGAAAGCTTACGATAAGCCTTTTTGATCTCGTCTGCCGAAGCGTTTTTTGACACCCCCAGACGATCATAAAATTCAGTATTGTTCATAATTCAAGATACAAAGGGCGTCAAACGGACACAGCCAAAATAGGTTTTTTGACGACGGACGCTTGCGTCCTAGAAAAAACTATCTTTTTGGCACAGTCCGTAGCCCGTGTTCAATTCCCTGAACACCCTTATTCCTTTCTGTTATTGTTGCGGAACGAAACCACCATTTAGGTCGGGGTCAATTCCTTTCTTTTATATTGAGTAAGAAATTTGGGAACCCGTGTTCAATTCCCTGAACACCTTTGTTCCTTTCTATAATTTTCATGTAAATCTTTAGAGGCTGTTTTCTATACTCTGCTTCACTTGATTAAACTCTTCATCTGATAGAGTAAATATCAAATCCTCTTCAGCATACTCGTTCTGTTCTTTAAAATAATTATCCGTATTCTCTGCCAACCCTAAACCGAAAATCACTTTTCTTGCAAACTCTTGATGTGCAAAACCAATAGCCGTAATGATTTGTTTATCTTGGACAAGAACTTTCGGTTGAAAATTCTCACATGGAAGAAATTCAAAATAGTCAAAGAAGTTTTGCCAAATTCCACCTGTAAATTTCGTGTCGTTCAACAAGCCTGCTTTCGCCAATAAAAGGGGCGCTGAAGAAATAGCTGCAATTAGGATATCTTGCTCATTAAGACTTCTCAAAAACGAGATCAATTTCTCATCTTGTAGAGCAGGACCTATATTTACCATTCCTGGCAAAATCACACAAGAATACTCTTCTATACGGATTTGATTCAATGTTTTCGTCGGTTGACAGGGCAAACCATCCTCAGAGACCACCATCGAATTCTCAGAAGCTACATAATCAATCGTGATATCAAAAGACAGAGCTAAAGTACTCGTTAAAGCGCTTATCTCATAAAGAGAAAAATTAGGATAAATGACACAAAGTACTTTTTTCATACGTAACATCCTCTATCTTATCGAAAAACAGAGGCTGGGTTGCAACCTCTGGATTTCTTCTTATACTCGCCTGATTTTCAAGCTCGGGATAAAATAGTCCACTGGACTATTTTATTTCTCCGTAAACTCTCCGTCTACGACGTCATCACCTGCGTTTCCTGTTGCTTGTGCACCTTCTGCTCCTGCTTGAGCTTGTTGGGCTGCTGCGGCTTGTTCGTAAAGTTTAACAGCAAGTCCTTGAGCTTTTTCGTTCAATGCTTCAAGTTTTGCTTTCATGTCGTCCAAGTTGTTGTCTTCTTGCGCTTTCTTAAGGTCATCAAGGGCAACTTGGGCAGCGTCACGTTCTGCGTCGAAACCTTTTCCTTCAGTTTCCTTGATAGTCTTTTCAGTTGCGAAGATAGCTTGGTCTACTTCATTACGAAGGTCAACTTCTTCTTTACGTTTCTTATCTGCTTCAGCGTTTGCTTCTGCATCTTTCATCATGCGGTCGATTTCTTCATCAGTCAAACCTGAGTTAGATTGGATCACAATAGTTTGTTCTTTTTGAGTTCCAAGGTCTTTGGCCTTAACAGACACGATACCGTTCTTGTCGATGTCAAATGTTACTTCAATTTGAGGAATACCACGAGGTGCAGCTGGGATATCTGTCAATTGGAAGCGTCCAAGAGTCTTGTTATCTGCTGCCATTGGGCGTTCACCTTGAAGAACGTGGATATCAACGGCTGGTTGGTTGTCTGCCGCAGTTGAGAAGACTTGTGATTTAGATGTTGGAATTGTTGTGTTACGGTCGATGAGTTTTGTGAAGACACCACCCATTGTTTCGATACCAAGTGACAATGGGGTTACATCAAGAAGGACAACGTCTTTAACATCACCAGTAATGACACCACCTTGGATTGCAGCACCCATGGCAACAACTTCATCAGGGTTTACTGATTTGTTTGGTTCTTTCCCAGTTTCAGCCTTAACAGCTTCGACAACGGCTGGGATACGAGTTGAACCACCAACAAGGATAACTTCATCGATTTCTGACAAGCTCAAACCTGCATCTGAAAGGGCTTGACGAACTGGAACTTTTGTACGTTCTACAAGGTCACGAGTCAAATCGTCAAATTTCGCACGAGTCAAAGTCATTTCCAAGTGAAGAGGTCCAGCCTCACCTGCTGTGATAAATGGCAAGCTGATTTGAGTTGAAGTCACACCAGAAAGGTCTTTCTTCGCTTTTTCAGCAGCATCTTTCAAACGTTGCATTGCCATCTTGTCAGTAGACAAGTCAATACCGTTTTCTTTTTTGAATTCTGCTACCAAGTGGTCGATGATTTTTTGGTCAAAGTCATCACCACCAAGTTTGTTGTCCCCTGCAGTTGACAATACATCGAAGACACCGTCACCCAATTCAAGGATAGAGACGTCGAATGTACCACCACCAAGGTCAAATACCAAGATTTTTTCTTCTTTGTCAGTCTTGTCCAAACCGTAAGCAAGAGCGGCTGCAGTTGGTTCGTTGACGATACGTTCTACTTCAAGACCAGCGATTTTACCAGCGTCTTTTGTCGCTTGACGTTGAGCATCGTTGAAGTAAGCTGGAACTGTGATAACTGCTTTAGTTACTTTTTCACCAAGGTAGTCTTCAGCGTAGCCTTTCAAATATTGAAGAATCATAGCTGAGATTTCTTGTGGAGTGTATTCTTTTCCGTTAGCAGAAACTTTTTCAGAAGTTCCCATTTTAGATTTGATAGAGATGACTGTATCTGGGTTGGTAACTGCTTGACGTTTCGCAGCATCCCCAACGATGATTTCTCCGTTTTTGAATGAGACTACAGATGGAGTTGTGCGGTTTCCTTCTGGGTTTGCGATGATTTTGCTTTCAGTTCCTTCAAGAACTGCAACTGCTGAGTTTGTTGTACCTAAGTCAATACCGATAATTTTAGACATGTGTTTTTCTCCTTAAATTTTATATTCTATTTTTCTTTTTGATACTCTTCTTAAGTGGCGGCGCCGTCAGAGCTTGACTTCGTCAATCTCTTTGACTAAACTTTGAGCCTAAGGTCTCAAAGTTTGCGCAAATAGCGCCACGGCGAAGAGTATCGTCTTTGGTTCGCTTCGCTCACTATTGCAAAGCCAAATATATTTTATCTTTCTTCATAGTTTATTGTCGTTTCGGACAAGTTTTTTTAAGCTATCTAGCCTAGTTATAAACCACTACCATTGCTGGGCGTAGGATGCGGTCATGGAGTTTGTACCCTTTTTGGAAGACTTGGGCGATGGTATCTGCTGGGTGTTCATCGTCTGCTGGGAGAGTTTGGATAGCCATATGGTAGTTATGGTCAAATTCACCGTCAGCTGCGATTTCTTCGATTCCTTCTTCTTTCAAAGCATGAATCAAGCTTTCTTGCACCATTTCCAAGCCCTTCTTCACATCATCTGTCAAACCTTCAACTGCAAGTGCACGCTCAAGGTTATCCAAAGAAGGAAGAATCGCTTTTGCCAAGTCCTGGCTACGATAACGTTGCAAGTTTTGACGCTCTTCATTGGCACGGCGTTGGATATTTTGCATTTCTGCATGAGCGCGAAGGTATTTGTTTTCAAATTCATCTGCACGTTCATTTGCCAAGTCCAATTCAGACTTCTCAGGAGTTGTTTCTTCTACCGTTTCCACAACTTCCTCTTCTTGGACTTCTTCTACTTCTTCATTTTTTATATCTTGGGCCATTTTCGCCTCCTTTAATGATTTCAATCTTAATGTACTTCATAATGATTACTGCTGAGGTAGCGGTAAAAATCTGTCAACTTCATGGTCAAAACACGGTTGACCACATTGACCTGATTGATTAGCTGCTGGTAATCCAGATTAACTGGACCGATAATGGCTAGAATTCCAACTCCCCGATAAGGAATGAGGAACTTGCTACTAATCACCGCTAGGTCAGCTAGACAGGACTCTTGACTGTCTGCAACACGGACGTTTTGCATCTGATCTTCACGCAACCCCTCACGAATCTCCAGAGCCACCTTCTGCGGTTGGTCAAAGAACTGATAGGCTGCTAGATTGGCAAAATTCAAGAGATTAACCTTGCCCGCCACCACAATGTTTTCGTTGAACATTTCCTTAAAGATATGCTCAAAGAGATCAATCACATTATCCGTTGTTGTGAAGTAACGCTGGATAATCTGCGGAATCTCCGTCCGAATCTTGTAGTGAATATCTAGAACGGTGTGGCCGAAGAAACGTTCCTGAATGATGCTCTTCAGTTTCAGCAAATCCTCCTGCAAAAAGTTCCTTGGAATCAGAAACTGACTGGTAACCGTTCGAGACTCGTCTAGGGTGAATACCGCCAAGGCCGTATGTTGCCCCAAAACAACGATATCAAAGGCTGTCAACCGTTGCCTGCTCGGCTCAACATCCAGTGCTACTACCGTACAGCCACTCAAGTCTGTCAGTAGATTAGCAGCCTCTTGCAGAATATCCTCCAATTTGAAAAATTCCTGATCAAAGGCTTTGACAATCTCGTAAACCTCATTTTCAGCCAGTCGGTCAAAATCCAGTGAGTATTTCACATAGTACTGAAAACCAGCAACACTTGGCATCCGACCACTTGAAGTATGAGCCTTCTCAAGCAAACCTTGCTTTTCTAGAGCCGCCATGTCATTACGAATGGTTGCACTGCTAGAGTTAATAGACTCTTGCAAGGCTTTGGATCCGACAGGTTCGTGCGTTTTGGTAAAGATGTCAATAATCAGATTTAAAATATCCTGCTGACGCTCTGTAACCACCTCATCACTCCTCTCTGTCTGATCGATTAGCACTCGATACGCTCAAGTGCTAACTTATGATTCTATTATACACCCTTAGAAGAGAAAGTCAAGACAAAAACTCAAAAAATTAGCACTCTTTTACCAAGAGTGCTAAAAATCAGTCTGAAGACCTAGAACCCTACCTTCCATCTACTTGGTATTTCCTTTTAAGTCTGAAAAAACCATGGATTAGATAAGAAATCAGAAAAGCATATAAAACAAAAATAATAAAGAAAGACATGGAAAGATCTTCTCTAAACGAACTCATACAAACAACAAGACCACCTAAGAAAGTCGCTGTACAGGAACGAAGTCTATATCGCATAACTTCCCATCTGAGCCCCTTACTCATATAGACTTGATCCTCTGGAAGTAAATCAGAAGACGATTTACGAAGAATCGAACAAAAACCAGCTCCTATCAATTCCCAACCGCTATCTCTAAAATCTTGCAGTTCATGCTTATGCTTTTTAAGAAACCTAGAATCATAGATACGGTAGATGATATCGTCTGGCTGACATTTGTCAAAATAGAACAAACCAAAACGACTCGTTCTATAGCTCCAACCTTTCAAATGCATCTCATGTAAATATTCTTCTTCCTTGTCCAAATCAACAATGGTGAAAATCCGAAATTGCTTTTTATTTATCATGACTTTCCCTCCAATTTTGAGCATACCTACCCTATCATAAATCTGATAATTTCTTCTTTTTATGCCATAACTTCCAGCCAATATAAGAAACTATTAACAAAAGGATCAAAGATAAGAAAATATCTAGCCCGACTGCAAATAAACTCCATAGACCATACGCATTACTTTTATTGAGCAACTTAAGTAAGAATGGTATATGTATGGCTAGCAAAAGTAAAACAGGTACTAATCGCAGTCTTAAAATGCGATTAACCATAGCTAACTTCCCGGCCGCGTCATTATAAATTTCAAACTCTGCATCCGATTCAATTTCAGAATGTACTTTTCTAAAATAGGAAAAACTATTAAAGTCTGTAATATGCTCCCAGCCACAGTCTTTAAACAGTTGTAAATAGGAAGCTCTCTCTGATTTTTCCATTGGGTAAAAGTCCAACTGATAAGACACTTGCTCAGGGTGACACTTTTCAAAGGTATACTTAACTGCAAACAATAAGATAGAATAGCTTACTTTCCTAAGTTTCCAGCCCTTAGCATGCATTTCTCTAAAGTATAGAGCCTCCCTCTCATAATCCGCAATTGTAAAAATTCGATAAACAATTTTCTTTTCCATCATCCTTCCTCCCGACTGTTTCTATAGAGCCGTTCAATACGCTTCAATTCAATATCTAAGACTTTGCGTCCCAAGTCTGTAATCTGATAGATTTTCCGTTTTTCCTCTTCGCGGACAAAGGAAATCAAACCATCCTTTTCCATCTTTGACAAGGTTCCATACATAGTTCCAGGACTAATCGAAACTTGCAAATCTGTCATCTCCTTGACCTTTTGCGTAATACTGTACCCATGACCTTCCTTTTGCAGACAGAACAAGATATAAAAACCCGTTTCCGTCATCGGAAGATAAACTCGACGAATCTTATCCGTTAATTCCATTTATAACCACCTCCTATTCAGTTCGATATATCGCACCTCGTTATATAAAATATATCACATCTCGATATAAAACACAAGAAAAAAGACCACCCTCAGGCAATCTTTCTTCTATATTAGTAAAGGTCTAAATAGTTATCAATTTCCCATTGTGAAACGAAGGTTGCATAACTTGCCCATTCGATTCGTTTGGCTTCAAGGAAACTAGTATAGATATGTTCTCCAAGAGCCGCTCTGACAACCTCATCTTCAGTCAGAGCTTTCAAAGCGTTGTGAAGAGTTGATGGAAGGTCTGTAATACCAGCTTCCTTGCGCTCTTCTGCTGTCATGATGTAGATATTTTCTTCGATAGGAGCTGGTGCTTCGATTTTATTTTCAATACCATGCAAACCAACTTCCAAAAGAACAGCCATAGCGATGTAAGGGTTCGCCATTGGATCCACTGAACGCAACTCAAGACGAGTTCCCATACCACGTGAAGCAGGCACACGCACAAGTGGCGAACGGTTACGACCAGCCCAAGCAATGTAAACAGGGGCTTCATAACCTGGAACCAAACGTTTGTATGAGTTAACCGTTGGATTCATGATAGCAGTATAGTTGTAGGCATGCTTGATCAAACCGCCAAGGAAATGGTAGGCAGTCTCTGACAACTGCATTCCTTTTGGATCATTTGGATCAAAGAAGGCATTGTTTCCTTCTGCATCAAACAGGGACATATTACAGTGCATACCTGAGCCAGCAATACCAAATTTTGGTTTTGCCATAAAGGTTGCGTAAAGTCCATGTTTGCGAGCAATGGTTTTAACAACAAGTTTAAAGATTTGAATCTTATCACAAGCACGGAGAACTTCATCGTACTTGAAGTCAATTTCATGCTGTCCAACCGCAACCTCGTGGTGACTGGCTTCTACTTCAAATCCCATTTTGGTTAAGACATTGACAATCTCACGACGTGTATTGTCAGCAAGGTCAGTAGGCGCCAAATCAAAGTAGCCTCCCTTGTCATTCACTTCAAGTGTTGGGTCTCCATTTTCATCCAACTTAAATAGGAAGAATTCTGGCTCTGGTCCAAGATTAAAGGATTTGAATCCCACTTCTTCCATGTGACGAAGAGCACGTTTCAAATTGCCACGAGGGTCACCTGCAAATGGCTCACCTTCTGTTGTATAGACATCACAGATCAAACCTGCAACACTTCCATTTTCATCTCCCCACGGGAAGACTGTCCATGTATCCAAGTCAGGGTACAAGTACATATCCGACTCATTGATACGTACAAAACCTTCAATAGAAGATCCATCAAACATAGCCTTGTTTGACAAGACTTTATCTAACTGTTCATCTGTAGCAGGAATTTCGACGTTTTTCATGGTTCCTAAAATATCTGAGAACATGAGACGGATAAAGGTAACATTTTTTTCCTTGACTTCACGACGAATATCTGCAGCTGTGATTGGCATGAGTTTTCTCCTTAATGTATGACTACTTGCGGTTGGCTAACCGCGACCAAAAGGTGATCGTACCGAAGCAAAGCGACCCTGTTGGAGGAGTTCATTGTGAAGTGCACGACGCACCTCAGTCTGACTCACCGCTTTCTTGGATTTCGCTTCACGTTCAGCATATTTTTTCTTAATAGCAGCGATATTATAACCTTCAGAGATATAATCTTTGATTTCAAGCAGACGATCCATGTCATTCAAGGAATACATGCGACGGTTCCCTTCGTTTCGATCAGGCTTAATCAACTCTTGATCTTCATAATAACGAATCTGACGCGCCGATAGATCGGTCAACTTCATAACACTGCCGATAGGAAAAACAGCCATATTTCGGCGAAATTCTTTTTCCTTCATTTACAATTTCCTTCTTTCTGTCTATTATAGTCTAAAAAAAGACAAACGTCAATTGATAATGTTATAAAATGTAACATTATTTTTCTTTTTTCTCTAAAAAGAGCCGAATACGATCAATATCGTAATTTACGAGAATTGCGACAAAAACTCCCATGAAAGTTTCTGATACACGCGCAAATACGTACAAAATTGTCTCTCCACTCGGGATCGATAGGGTAATGATTAACATAGCTGCTACACCACCAATAACCCCTGCTTTGTTATTCATGGCTACATTTGTCATAATGGTTAACATGGTACAAATCGGAACAACAACCAAGGTTACCCAAAAGGCTTCGTGGAAAAAGGTATTTAATAGGAAGAAGACTAGGGCATAGAGACCACCGATACTATTTCCTAGAATACGCGAAGTCCCAAAATGGACACTCTTATCAAAACTCTCCCTCAGGCTAAAAACGGCTGTCAAAGCACCGATTTGAAGACCTTTCCAGCCAAAAAAGCCAAAAATCAAGAGAACTAGAAAAACAGCAATACCTGTTTTAAAGGTTCGCATACCAAGTTTGAACTGGGATTTATCGAATTTATATTTTTTAAAATAACTCATAATCTCAACTTTCTATTTCCATTTTATCATAAATCTGCTGATTTTATTATGAATAGTTGAGAGGAAGCGTTTTTATTTTAAGCAAAAGAAAAGAGGAACTTTCATCCCTCTCTTCTTTGATTTATTTATAAAATCTTATTTTTCTGTCAAGGCTGCAAGTCCTGGAAGAACTTTACCTTCAAGAAGTTCCATTGATGCTCCACCACCAGTAGAGATCCATGAGAATTTATCTGCACGTCCAAGGTTGATCGCTGCAGCAGCTGAGTCACCACCACCAATGATTGATTTAACTCCTGGTTGTTTCACGATAGCGTCCATCACACCGATTGTTCCAGCTTGGAAGTCTGGGTTTTCAAATACACCCATAGGTCCGTTCCATACAACTGTTTTCGCACCAGTCAAAGCTTCGTCAAATTTAGCGATAGATTTTGGACCGATGTCAAGACCAAGGAAGCCTTCAGAAACTGCTTCACCTTCAGTGTCACGCACTTCAGTGTAACCAGCAAATGCGTTAGCTTCTTTTGAGTCAACTGGCAAGATCAATTTACCGTTTGCTTTTTCAAGAAGAGCTTTCGCAACATCCAATTTGTCTTCTTCTACAAGTGAGTTACCGATTTCGATACCTTGTGCTTTGTAGAATGTGTAAGTCATACCACCACCGATAAGGACTTTATCAGCTTTTTCAAGCAAGTTTTCGATAACACCGATCTTGTCTGAAACTTTTGAACCACCAAGGATAGCCACGAATGGACGTTCTGGAGTTTCAACTGCTTCTTGGATGTAGGCAATTTCGTTTTCAAGAAGGAAACCAGCAACTGCTTTTTCAACGTTTGCTGAGATACCAACGTTAGATGCGTGTGCACGGTGAGCTGTACCGAATGCATCGTTTACGAAAATACCATCTCCAAGTGATGCCCAGTATTTACCAAGTTCAGGATCGTTTTTAGATTCTTTTTTGCCGTCAACATCTTCGTAACGAGTGTTTTCAACCAAAAGAACTTGTCCATCTTCAAGAGCGTTGATAGCTGCTTCCAATTCAGCACCACGAGTAACACCTGGGAAAACAACGTCTTGGCCAAGTTTTGCTGCCAAGTCTGCTGCTACAGGAGCAAGTGATTTACCAGCTTTATCAGCTTCTTCTTTCACACGTCCAAGGTGAGAGAAAAGAATTGCACGTCCACCTTGTTCGATGATGTACTTAATAGTTGGAAGAGCTGCTGTGATACGGTTGTCGTTAGTGATTACGCCATCTTTCAATGGTACGTTGAAGTCAACACGAACGAGGACTTTTTTACCTTTCAAGTCAACGTCTTTAACAGTAAGTTTTGCCATGTTACAAAAACCCCTTTAATTATTTTATTCGAAACTATTATATCACACTTTGGAAATATAAGGAAAGATTTCACAAGATTTTTCGATATTTAATCTTCATCTTCTTTTTTCTGTTTCAATGTCAAGGCTAAACTAGCAAGACCAAGGCTGGCCAATCCTGCTATTAGGGCTTCATTGGCATCAGCAGTTCCTGTATTTGGCAATTGTTTGCCTGCTTCTTCTGACTTAACTGCTGTATTTTGGGCTGGTTTTTCTTGTGTAGGCGCTACTGCTGGTTCAGTTTTTACTTTTGTTCCAATTTCAACAATTTCTGGAATCGCTTCTTGGATGACTTCTGTTGAACGAAGGCGACGCTGACCGTTTTCATCAACTTCAAAGACATGTCTTAATAGACCATCTCGTCCCTGTATGATGACTCGTTGTTCCCCAACTAGCATCTCAGCATTTTCATGCTCTTGACGATCAAAGGCAACCTTTTCCTCTTGAACTTCCAATTTAGGAGCCTTTTGTTGATCAGAAGCCGGTTGATTAGTAGGTTTTGGAAGGTATGTGTTTTGTGGGGCTGGATTGGCAGGGATTAGACCAGTACCTACTTCCACGATTTCAGGACTTGCTTCTTTCAAAACTTCGGTAGAGCGAAGGGTACGATTACCTTGGCTATCTACTTCAATCAAGCGACGAATGTGTCCCTCAACTCCTGCTTGGACAAGTTGACGTTGACCGACTGGGAGATTTGGATTTGGTCGTTCTTGGTGTTCGAAGGCGATACTTGTCTCTTCAACTTCTAGTTTCGGAGTATCCACAACCAAATTCTTGACACCTTCAGCTGGTTCCTTGCTTGAAATAACTTTTTCTACTGGTTTAGCAGGTTGTGGTTTTTCAGCAGATTCATAAACAAAGGCATAATGTGTAAAGTGTGGTGCTGTAAAGATGACATGACTATCTGTTTGTTCAAAAGCCAACTCTACTGCTTCTTTGCCTTCAGGTAAGAAGAAGACTTTCTTCACTCTCTTATCTTTTTCAATTGGAATTTTCACAATAGAAGCGTAAGAGAGATCAACGTCTTGACCTTTTTCATCTAGACCTTCTATTTCAAAGACATGAGCATCTTCTCCAGCAAAGTATTTCTTCTCTTCAGCACTTGCTTGAACACGTTCTACTTTCAAGCCCTTGATGACAGTCTTCTCTTTATTTGAGAAGTGTACTTCAACACCTGTTTTACTATCAGAAAAGACTGCTGGCTTGTCTTCTTTCAATAAAGCAACCAGATCTTTCAGACTCTGTTTCGCTGTTGCAAGCTCTTTTGGACTCAAATCTACTTTTTCAACCAAGGCCTTGTTCTTTTCAAGAAGTGGGGCTAGGGCAGAACCTGAAGGATGGTTTGGTTTGGCAGCTAAGAGCTCTTGAGCCTCACCTGTTAAGCGATCGAGTTCTGTCTTTTCTTCCTTAAATTTCTCTTGACCATTCAGAGCTTTGTGAGCTTCTGTCAATTTATTAAGTCGGTCATTGACTTGATCTTGGGTGCTAGTTTCATGGTCTTTCAACACTTGTTCGGCCGCTTCAATTGCTTTCAAGAAGGCTTCTTTTACTTCTGGTGAAGCAAAGTTATAGACCACCTTGTTCTTAGCTGCTTCAACCTCTGCTAATTTTTGTTTAAGGTACTCATCGTTCAATGCTGCTTTTGGAGATACCAAAACATCAAAGTTGACTTTATGACCTTGGTAACGAAGCGTCAAGGTTTGACGACCAGTCTTTTGAGCATCGTAACCAGAAATTTCAACTCCCTCATCAGTAAAGGAATGTTCTTCCATGGTGTCATTGCTATAAGCTACTGCAAAGCGTCCTTCAGACAAGTCTAAACTATCACCAACTAGATAATCTTTTTTCGGTTCATGACTTACTTCAATTCCCAAAATAGTTTTCGGACTTGCTTCATCTTGGCTAGTGACAGTCACTGACAAATTCGCATTTACTGGTTGTCCCAAATATTGTAAAGTAAGATTTTGTTCTCCCTTATGATGCGTGTCAAAACCTGATACTGATACACCTGCGTGAGTTAGGCGAATGAGTTCGTCCTCAGCTCCTCCTTCATACTGAACTCGAAGAACACCTCCTCTAAGGTCTAAATCCTCCCCTTCGGCGTAGCTTGTTTTCTTAGGTCCTGTTTCTAGGCTGACTGACTTGATTCTTCTGTCATCTTTTGGAACGGAAACAGCCAGGACATTACTAATTTCCTTACCTGGTAATTGGGTACGATAGTAAAGAAGACCAGATTGATTTGTCAAATCCAATGGTGAACTTGCTAGGTCACCTCCAACTTCGCTCTTCAAGGTCGCAAGCGGAGTTTGAGAATTTGGATTGTCATAAACGGTAATGGTTGCTCCAGCTGGTACATCCGCAAAGCCAACTTGTACCTTGTTATTGCCCAGAGAACGGGCTGCAGCCTTGGCCATCGGAATATTGACACTCTCAGTATCAAGCTTTTCATACATTTTCCAGTTATAGATACGAATAGCCTTCCATGGAGTTCCATTGTCAGAAGTGACAACATTCAAGCGCCAATCTTGAGCTGTGATTGGTTTATCAAGGGTAATATCTGTAACATGAGCTTTATTGCCACGAACTTCCTTAGCCAACTTCCATTGACCATCCGCATCTTTATAATAGAGGTCAAAGTCTTTGGTGTTCATCAAACCATCGTTTACAGATTCTCCACCAGCTCCAGCATGGTCCATCACCCATCTAACAACTGTACGTGGCTGGGTCAAACGAATATCCACACTACCACTTAACTGTCCAGAAGACCACTTGTCTGAAAGACTGGTAATGGTACCATTCAACATACCTTCAATACCTTCTCCACCTTCAGTCTTAGGGAAAGTACTATCAATAACTGTTGCACCTGGAACGATATTTTCAGCTAGTGGTTTAGGTAGGCTGGTATCTTTTACAGTCATGCCCCAATCAAAGGTTGTGGTTGCAGCTTCTGAACGAACTCCATTTTTACCGACTGCTACAACCTTCAGTTCTTGAGTTGTACCTTGAGCACTTGCTGAGCGGCTAACTTTTGGTAGATAAATAGTTGTAGAAGATGAGCCAGTTAGTAATTTCCAGCTGTCTCCATCTTTTTCATAAACTTCATAGAAATCTGCATCCTTGTTGCCTTTAAATTGTACAACTGCTTCCGCTTCTTGGGCATTTTTAAGGACTTGTTTGGCCACAGCTACTGTGGTTGGTGCCTGAGGAGCATCTTGATTATTGCTGATGGTCAATTGCCCCAGGTTAAATTGATAACCTTTTAAGTCTTTATCATTTTCAAAATAGAGTTTAATACCGTAGATTGTTTTACCTGCCAAGGCACTTAAATCAAAATCATCGGTAGTCCAGTTATCTGAAACTGTCAATTCTTTACGGGCAACTTCATCACCGTAGGTATAATCTTTCTTGGTTGCAAATTCTACATAAACCTTGGTTCCTTTGCCTCCTTTGTGGGCAACATGCAATTTGGTGGTATCTGTCACCTTCAAGCGAGTAGAGTACAAATTCACATCTTGCTTGGTCGCACCTGAAAGATCCCCTGCAAATTTGAGAGAAGTTCCACCATTATAAGCATCTTCAAAATCATAACTTGCTTTCAACTTATCGCCAGTTGATTTTTGCCACCAGCGCCATGTTGGAAGAACACCTGAAACTGAACGGTAATTCCACTCAGAATCCTTAGAAACCTTACCATCTACGAACCATTTTCTACCATGACCTGTATTAAAAGAAGTAGTAAAAGTATTACCTACTGCTGGCGTACGGTCCGCAACTAGGTTAGCAATCCCATACCAATCTTTATCACCTGGTTTTTGGCCAGTAGGATCACCTTGGTAACCTGTAAAGAAGATATCTTCATTCTTATGATAATCTTCACCAGTTTTTCCTAAACTTGTAATGGTATCTGGGGCGAACAAACCAAGAGAAAGGCGCAATTTCCCATTTTCATCTAAAATGTCATTCCATTTGACCTTGGTCTTGTAGGAACCACCCTGTTGCAATTCCAATCCTGCAAATACATCGTAAGGATTACGGCCAATCCAGTTGGCAGTTGTAATGGTGTAATCATTTTTAGCCTTATCCCAGTTAAAGTTAGCAAAGAAGTTATCTGCTGGAACCTTATCTCCTTCAGGTTGCATGAATTGGTAGTTGTATTCTCCCAAACCATCTTGGTGGTAACGTCCATAGTTATAAGTCATGGCATCGTACCAAGAATACTTGATTGGATGGTTTACCTTAGCAGCATATTCCTTGGAATAGAGCATAAACTGGCGCATCTTTTCTCCAAGAGGTTCAACCAAATCCCCAGTTGTTTCTTGGTTGATGAAATAGCCATCATAGCCATAATACTTGGCCATATCCACCAATTTACGGGCAATTGGGAAGCTACCATCTGGGTCTTGCTTCAAAGCTTCAGCGAATTTTTCTTGATCTGCAATACTATTAGACCAGTTGAAGAAGAGTGTACCATATACAGGAACCCCGTTACGGTGACCTGCATCAATAATGTCAGGAGTTGGTACGAGACCTTCCCAGAAGACCATTGAGTCTAGATATTGCCAATAGTCAAAAGCATAAGCTTTGAACTCTTCTCCACCAACAGAAGCATGGTCTTTTGCTTTAGAATTGGTGTTGGATAGGGCTTGTACTTTTGCTTCCTTGCTAGCTTTTTCATTGACCAAATGACCTGTCCGACGTGAAGCGAGGGCAACAGATCCGCGGTTAATAGCATCATCCTCACGCGTACCCGGTTCCCATTTCAACAATTCTTCCCAAGAATTAAATTTGATTTCCTTTGGTTTTAATGTTTTTTCTGTATTTTTAGGGACATCTGGCTGGACTTCTTTTTCAGTCTTATTAGCTTCTGCTGCTGGCTTAGACTCATCCCCTTGGCTAGTTGCTTCAGGCTTTGATTCTATTTCCTTTTCAGACTTAGGGTTTGCTTCTGCAGATGGTGTTTCTGCAGCCACCTCACTTGCTTTTTCCTCTGGTTTAGCTGCGCTAGCTGCTTCTGCGGTTTCAGTAGTTGCAGCTTCATTGCTTGCTGGCGAAGCAGTTTCAGATGCTGTCGCTACTCCTTCTGCCTTTTCTGGCTTATTTTCTCTAGCATGTTCTCCTTCATGCTGCTTGTCAGCTTCATTAGTTGGATGCTCACTCTCTCCTGAAACAAGCGCTGTATTGGCTCCGTTATTTTCAGGAACTGCAGTTTCTTCAGCCAAGGCTGGACCAGCAAATAAAACAGCCCCAATCATCAGCGAGCAGGCTCCTACTGATAACTTACGAATACTGTAACGACAACGTCTTTCAAAAAATGGATTCTTCATTTTCTCCTCCTAAAAGATTGATTTTGTTGCATAAAAGAAAGCGCTTAACTTTCTTTGTAAAATTTTTATCCCAATCACAGGGACCAAGATAATTCCTCCCTCATTTTAAAATATTTCTTTTAAATGTCAATATATAAAAGGAAATACCTATATCTAGGTTAGAAATTGGTAAAATTAATATAATTAAGGCCCATTCTAACGAATTTTCTTTCTAAAATCTTAGCTTAACACTTGTTAGATTTACTTTTATCCTTTAAAATAGAATAGGAGAAATTCCGTTATTATTTTTCGGAGGAAAAAGAAATGTCCATTAATTGGCAGGAAATTTTATTTCACTTTTTAGGTGGTCTGGGACTATTCTTATATAGTATCAAGACCATGGGAGACGGTTTGCAACAAGCTGCTGGAGATCGCCTTCGTTTTTACATTGACAAGTACACTAGCAATCCGTTCTTCGGTGTGCTAGTTGGTATCGGTATGACGGCGCTAATTCAGTCAAGTTCTGGGGTCACAGTCATTACAGTGGGGCTAGTCAGCGCAGGACTTTTGACCTTGCGTCAAGCTATCGGTATTGTCATGGGTGCCAATATTGGAACTACCGTTACATCCTTTATCATCGGTTTTAAGCTAGGAGATTACGCCTTACCAATGCTTTTCGTCGGAGCGATTTGTCTCTTCTTCACCAAGAATCGCTCTATCAATAACATCGGACGTATCATTTTTGGTGTAGGTGGTATCTTCTTCGCTCTCAATCTTATGAGCGGTGCAATGGAACCTCTAAAAGACCTGCAAGTCTTTAGAGACTATATGGTTGAACTAAGTAAGAGTCCTATTCTAGGTGTCTTTGTCGGAACTGGACTAACCCTACTCATTCAAGCTTCTTCCGCAACTATCGGTATCCTACAGAATCTTTACGCAAGTGGTTTGATTGATCTACAAGGTGCCCTACCAGTCTTGTTTGGTGATAATATCGGAACGACCATTACAGCTATTATTGCTTCTCTTGGAGCCAATATCGCTGCCAAACGTGTTGCTGGTGCCCATGTCGCCTTTAACGTGATTGGTACGGTTATCTGTATTGTCTTCCTTGTACCTTTCACTGGCTTGATTCAATGGTTTGAATCTACACTCAATCTGGCTCCAGAAATGACCATTGCCTTCGCCCACGGAACCTTTAATATCACAAATACTATTATCCAATTTCCATTCATCGGAGCCTTGGCCTACTTTGTAACCAAGCTCATCCCTGGTGAAGATGAGGTTGTCAAGTACGAGCCACTTTATCTTGATGAGCATTTGATTAAACAAGCACCATCAATCGCTCTCGGAAATGCCAAAAAAGAACTCCTTCACTTGGGAAATTATGCTTCTAAAGCCTTTGACCTTTCATACAACTACATCATTGACCTCAATGAAAAGGTTGCTGAAAAAGGACACAAGACAGAAGAAGCCATCAATACCATTGATGAAAAATTGACTCGTTACCTCATTACTCTTTCCAGTGAAGCTCTTAGCCAGAAAGAAAGTGAAGTGCTCACCAACATCCTGGATTCATCCCGTGATTTGGAACGGATTGGGGACCACGCAGAAGCCCTAATCAATCTGACTGACTACCTTCAACGTAAAAATGTTGAGTTTTCTGAAGCTGCTTTGCAGGAATTAGCTGATATCTATCAAAAAACCACTGACTTTATCAAGGATGCCCTTGATAGCGTGGAAAACAATGATATCGAAAAAGCTCAAAGTCTGATTGAACGCCATAAAGAAATCAACAATATGGAACGTGTTCTCAGAAAGACCCACATCAAGCGCCTCAACAAGGGCGAGTGTTCAACACAAGCTGGGGTCAACTTTATCGACATCATTTCCCACTATACTCGTGTATCTGACCACGCTATGAATCTAGCTGAAAAGGTCATCGCTGAACAAATCTAAAAACCAAGAAGCTATCCTAAATAGGATGGCTTTTTTCTTCTCCTAATCAAGAATTACTCTTCTACCATATAGAAAAATGCTTTGATTCACAATGGAATCAAAGCATTTTAAAGAGCTCCCCATACATAATCGCAGAAGCCGCAGTTCCTCTGTACTTAGCTTCTTCTCTTTTAATAAAGCGAGCTAAGTTGAGCAACTCAGGTGCCGGATGTTTGGGATTTAGGAGCAATTCACGATTGACTAGACCCGAGAGACGAACTGCCAGCAATTGCTCATTTGTAGTAGGCAGTTTTTTAGCAGTCTCTAGGAGAGCAGCAACTAAATCTTCACTCAAATCATGTCGAGCATGATTGTAAAGATTTTTTACAAGGCTTTCTAGGTTTGGTTCTACCATCCCTACCACCTCCCTTATGGTTTAATAATTTTTAATCAAGTCAACTGTTGAACGATCCAATTTTTTCACCAAAGCTTGCAAGAAAGCTTGCGCTTCTAAGAAGTCATCCATTGCATAGAGGGTTTGGTGAGAATGGATATAACGAGCGCAAACACCGATTGTTGTAGATGGGACACCACCATTTTTCAGATGAGCTGCGCCAGCGTCTGTTCCACCTTTACCACAGTAGTATTGGTACTTGATTCCAGCTTCTTCAGCAGTTGTCAAAAGGAAATCCTTCATTCCTGGGAGAAGCAAGTGACCTGGATCGTAGAAACGAATCAAGGTTCCATCTCCAATCTTTCCTTGGCCACCATAAACATCACCTGCTGGGGAACAATCAACTGCTAGGAAGACTTCTGGGTCAAACTTGGTTGTAGATGTATGAGCACCGCGGAGACCAACTTCTTCTTGGACGTTAGAGCCAAGATAGAGTTCATTGCCAAGTTTTTGACCTGACAGAGCTTCTGCTAACTCGCTCACCATGAGAACTCCATAGCGATTGTCCCAAGCTTTTGAAATGATATTTTTTTCATTAGCTGTCAAGATTGCAGAACTATCTGGTACGATGGTGTCGCCAGGACGGATGCCAAAGCTTTCTGCCTCAACCTTGTCCGCAAAACCACCATCAAAGACGATATCTGCAATGGCTGGCATGGTTGGTCCGCCCTTACCACGAGTCAAATGTGGCGGAACAGAACCTGAAATCACAGGAATTTCACGACCGTCACGAGTCAGGAGTTTGAAACGTTGGCTACTAACCACCATAGGATTCCAACCACCGATTTCTACGACACGGAAGGTACCGTCTGGCTTGATTTCGCTGACCATAAAACCAACTTCATCCATGTGAGAAGCAACCAAGACGCGCGGTGCATCTGCAGCTGCTGAATGTTTGATACCGAAAATACCACCCAAGCCATCTGTCACCACTTCATCCACATGCGGTGTCAACTTTTCACGAAGATAAGCACGGACAGGTGCTTCATGACCTGAGATCGCAGCAAGTTCTGTTACTTCTTTGATTTTTGAAAATAATGTTGTCATTTCAGTTCCTTCTTTCTTTCATCCATTTTACCACTTTTTATAGGAGAAGGATAGCGGGAAGGTGGATTTCTAAATTAGTATCGTATTCTTGCGGTACCTTAGAAAAAGATCGTATCCTCTTGCATGTGATATGAAATCTAAGAACTATCCCAAGATTAACCCAACCCTGAATTCCCAAACAAAAAACAATTCAATGCTATATTTGTTTAGTTTTTTCATGAAATTTACAGAAAATAGTTGACTTTACTTTCTTCTTTCTTTAAAATAGTACAAAACTAGGAAAAGGAAAAAATCATGACCAAAACAATTCTTGTTACAGGTGGAGCTGGCTACATTGGCTCCCATACCGTTAAAGCTCTTTTAAATGCTGGCTATCAGGTACATGTTCTAGATAATCTCTCTACAGGAAATCGAGCGGCTGTGGATAGTCGTGCTAGCTTTAAGGAACTAGATGTTTATGATTCTAGTGCCCTAAAAGCTTACTTAGAAGAAAATCAGATTGATGCTGTTCTTCATTGTGCAGGTGAAATTGTTGTGAGCGAAAGCATTGAAAACCCAAGCAAATACTTCACTGCCAATGTTGCTGGTATGAACCAAGTTCTCAAAGTCTTGTCTGAAGTTGGCATTCAAAAAATCATGTTCTCTTCGACTGCTTCCCTCTATGGTAATAACTGTATTGACAAGCCGGCGACTGAAGATACCCCGCTCGACCCTGTCAATCCTTATGCAGAGACAAAATTGATGGGCGAACGAATGATTTACTGGATGGCCAATCGCTACGATTGGAAATATGTCATTTTCCGTTACTTTAATGTAGCTGGGGCTGAAATGGATGCTTCAAACGGCCTGCGTGTGAAAAATCCAACTCACATCATTCCCAATATCAACAAGACCGCATTGGGACAAAATGATAGCCTAAAAATATTTGGAGATGACTACGATACACGTGATGGTTCATGTATTCGGGATTACATTCATGTCTTGGACCTTGCACAGGCTCATGTTAGAGGAATGAACTACCTATTTCAAGAAGACAGTTCTTCTCAAATCTTTAACTTGGGAACTGAAAAAGGCTATACCGTCAAAGAAATCTTTAAAACTGCTGAAGAATTACTGAATCAAAAAATACCACACGAAATTGTTGCTCGCCGTGCTGGTGACCCAGCCAGCGTCCTAGCAGACGCATCAAAAGCTAAAAAATATCTTGATTGGAAGGCTAGCTACTCCCTCGAAGATATTATTTTATCAGATTATCGTTGGCGTGTTAAAGAAGGCAAAAACATTTTAGAATAGGAGAACAGAGGAGAAGGTCCTGGTACTCTCTCCTTGTTTTATTCATTAAATTGTCAGAAAATTTATTGACAGATTAAAGAAATCGTGTTACAGTAATATCCGCAGGTATCTTTCGATACCAAATCTACATAAAAGGATGGGGTATGAAACTTTCTCATTATTTAATTGGCTTACTTCTACTCCTAGTCTTTCTCTCTATTAGCATTGGGACCAGTGATTTTTCTTGGGGAAAGCTTTTTGCTCTGGATCATGAAACTTGGCTCCTCTTTCAAGAGTCACGCCTTCCAAGAACGATTAGTATTCTCCTAACTGCCTCTAGTATGAGTATGGCAGGGCTCCTCATGCAAACCATCACCCAAAATCAGTTTGCTGCTCCGAGTACAGTTGGGACCACTGAAGCCGCTAAACTAGGAATGGTATTGAGCCTCTTTGTCTTTCCGTCGGCTAGTCTGACCCAAAAGATGCTCTTCGCTTTTGTTTCATCCATCGTATTTACTCTCTTCTTCCTAGCCTTTATGACCATTTTTACCGTAAAGGAAAGGTGGATGTTGCCTTTGATTGGGATCATCTATAGCGGGATTATCGGTTCTGTGACAGAAGTTATCGCCTACCGTTTCAATCTGGTTCAGAGTATGACAGCTTGGACCCAGGGCTCCTTCTCCATGATTCAGACTCATCAGTATGAATGGCTCTTTTTAGGCCTCATTATCCTGATAGCCGTTTGGAAATTATCCCAAACCTTTACCATCATGAATCTGGGCAAGGAAGCCAGTGAGAGTTTGGGGATTTCCTACTCCCTACTTGAAAAACTGGCTCTCTTTTTGGTAGCACTAACGACTAGCGTCACCATGATTACCGTGGGTGGCTTGCCTTTCCTCGGAGTTATTGTTCCCAATCTTGTTCGCAAGCACTATGGAGATAATCTAAGTCAAACCAAACTCATGGTCGCACTTGTCGGTACCAATCTGGTCCTAGCCTGCGACATCCTCTCTCGAATCTTGATTAGGCCCTATGAGCTGTCTGTCAGTCTCTTGCTAGGAATCATCGGTAGCCTCGTCTTTATCCTACTTCTCTGGAGAGGGGGACGAAAAGATGCAGTTTAAAAGTAAACATACCAAACTCTTCTGCCTTCTCATTATTCTGGCCATCGGAGCTTGTCTCCTCTATTTTTGGCCCATCGCTCACTTGTCAGCCTTTGCTTGGAAGTTGCGTTCCCAAAAGATCATCGTTTATCTCTTGGTAGCTATCGCGACTGGGATTTCGACCATTAGTTTTCAAACCTTGACGGAAAATCGTTTCCTGACGCCAAGTATTTTAGGAATCGAATCCTTCTACGTCCTACTACAAACCCTACTACTGGTTTTTGAAAGTAAGTTTCTTCAACTCGGGAAGTCTCCCATCTTAGAATTCCTAGTTTTGCTTCTGCTTCAATCCCTCTTCTTTCTTGCCTTACAAGGCTACTTGAAGACACTGATGAAACAAGACCTTGTCTTCATTTTGTTGATCTGTCTAGCCCTCGGAAGTCTCTTTCGAAATATCAGTACCTTCCTCCAAGTCCTGATGGATCCAAACGAATATGATAAACTGCAAAACAGTCTCTTTGCTTCCTTTCAACATCTTAACACTTCCATCCTAGTCATCGGCTCTTTGATTATCCTTGCTTTGACAATCTTTTTCTTTCGAAAAGCAGTCATTCTGGATGTCTTGCACCTGCAAAGAGAAACGGCTCAGATATTGGGGCTCAATGTTGAAAAAGAACAGAGAGAACTCCTCTGGGGTATCGTGCTTTTGACCTCAACGGCCACTGCCTTGGTAGGGCCTATGGCCTTCTTCGGCTTTATGCTGGCTAACCTCACCTACCTGATTGTCAAAGACTATCGGCACAAGCTACTCTTTATCGTAGCCATTCTGGTCGGATTTATCAGTTTGACCTTGGGGCAGGCCCTGATTGAACGAGTCTTTGCACTGGAAATTCGCATCAGTATGATCATCGAGAGTGTAGGTGGCTTCTTATTCTTTATCTTACTTTATAGGAGGGCGCGTCAGTGAAACTGGAAAACATTGACAAATCCATTCAAAAACAGGATATTTTGCAAGGCATTTCGCTTGAAGTCAGTCCTCAGAAACTGACAGCCTTTATCGGTCCAAATGGTGCTGGAAAATCGACTCTCCTCTCCATCATGAGCAGACTGACCAAGAAAGATCAGNGAATTCTCAGTATCAAAGGCCGTGAAATCGAAAGCTGGAATTCCCAAGAACTAGCCAAAGAACTGACTATCCTAAAGCAGAAGATCAATTACCAGGCCAAATTGACTGTTGAAGAACTGGTCAGTTTTGGACGTTTTCCCTACAGCCGTGGTCGACTGAGAGCAGAAGACTGGGAAAAAATCCGAGAAACTCTGGACTATCTGGAACTGACAAACTTAAAAGACCGCTATATCGATAGCCTATCTGGCGGACAGCTCCAACGTGTCTTTATCGCTATGGTACTAGCCCAAGATACAGACTTTATCTTGCTAGACGAACCGCTCAACAATCTCGACATCAAACAAAGCGTCAGCATGATGCAGATTCTCAAGCAACTGGTGGAGGAACTCGGCAAGACCATTATCATCGTCCTCCACGATATCAACATGGCCAGTCAATATGCGGATGAAATTGTTGCCTTCAAGGACGGCCAAGTCTTTCGCAAGGGAACGACTGCTCAAATCATGCAGGCTGACCTGCTTAGTCAACTCTATGAGATTCCCATCACGCTGGCTGATATCAATGGCAAAAAGATCTGTATCTATAGCTAGTAACATAGAAACTCTAGTTAGAGAACCCTCTGTCTCTTAGCTAACAAACCTAGCTAAGAGACTCCCTACATCGTTATCACATTTTAAAAAGGAGAAATCATGAAAACATCCCTTAAACTTTATCTCACTGCCCTAGCGGCCAGCTTCTTGCTCCTACTTGGTGCATGTAGTACAAACTCAAGCACTAGTAAGACGGAGTCAAGTAGCTCTGCTCCAACAGAGGTAACCATTAAAAGTTCACTAGGTGTAGTCACACTTTCAAAAGTCCCTGAAAAGATTGTGACCTTTGACCTCGGTACTGCGGATACTATTCGCGCTTTAGGTTTTGAAAAGAATATCGTCGGAATGCCTACAAAAACTGTTCCGACTTATCTTAAAGACCTAGCTGGAAAAGTTAAAAATGTTGGTTCTATGGTTGAGCCAGACCTAGAAGCCCTTGCTGCTCTTGAACCAGACCTAATTATCGCTTCACCACGTACCCAAAAATTCGTAGATAAGTTCAACGAAATCGCTCCGACTGTTCTCTTCCAAGCAGGCAAAGATGACTACTGGACTTCTACCAAGACTAATATCGAATCCTTAGCAAGCGCCTTTGGTGAAACTGGTACACAGAAAGCCAAAGAAGAATTAGCTAAGCTAGACAAGAGCATCCAAGAAGTCGCAACTAAAAATGAAGGTTCTGACAAAAAAGCCCTCGCTATTCTCCTCAACGAAGGAAAAATGGCTGCCTTTGGTGCCCAATCTCGTTTCTCTTTCTTGTACCAAACCTTGAAATTCAAGCCAACTGATGCAAAATTTGAAGATTCTCGCCACGGACAAGAAGTCAGCTTTGAAAGTGTCAAAGAAATCAATCCTGATATCCTCTTTGTCATCAACCGTACCCTTGCCATCGGTGGTGACAACTCAAGCAACGACGGCGTCCTCGAAAATGCCCTCATAGCTGAAACTCCTGCCGCTAAAAATGGTAAGATTATCCAACTAACACCAGATCTCTGGTATCTAAGTGGAGGAGGTCTAGAATCAACAAAACTCATGATTGAAGACGCACAAAAAGCCTTGAAATAAGCTACTTTAAACTCAATCACATCTTTACATTCTAAAACGCATCCTATCAAGTTTACTCAAACCTGATAGGATGCGTTTTTATCATTTTGAAACCTTTTGCCCAACCTCATTCCCCTTCTTGATTTCGTTTAAGGGAAAAGTAGTCTGGGACGGGGTCCTTACCTGTTTTCGACCAGGGATGGCAACGTAAAATCCGAGCCAAGCCCATCAAAACTCCCTTGAAGCCATGTTTTTCAATAGCCTGAATCATGTAGTTTGAACAAGTTGGCTCAAAGCGACAAGAGGGAGGAAAGGCTGGCGAGATAAACCGTTGGTAAAAGCGCACAGGCGCTATTAAAATTCGTTTCATTATTTCTTGGTTACAGCCATGGTGTGTAGTTGACTGATTTCTTTTTTATTAAGACGACGGGATTCACCTGGACGGAGGCCTGTCAAGTCTAGATGTCCAAAACGTGTCCGTGACAGCTTGTCCACTTGGAGACCGACAGCTTCAAACATCTTTTTAACCTGATGATTACGCCCTTCATGGATGGTCAACTGTACCACAGAGCGGTTTTTAACTGGGTCCACTTTGAGAATCTCATAGACAGCTGGCTTGGTTTTCTTGCCATCAATCTCAAGTCCACGGGTCAAGGGGCGGAGATTGTCCTTATTGGCCACACCTTTAACACGTGCGACATAGACCTTGTCAATCTCATTACGGGGGTGAATCATTTCATCCGTAAAATCCCCATCATTGGTCAAAATCAAGACACCTGATGTATCCCAGTCCAAACGACCTACAGGGTAGATGCGCTCTTTCACGTTGGGCAAGAGGTCGACAACCGTCTTTCGGCCCTTGTCATCTGTCACACTGGAAATAACACCGCGTGGTTTGTTAAGCAGATAATAGACCTTTTCTTCGTTGTAGATAGGTTGACCTTCAACTTCGACCTTGTCGCCTGACTTGATAGTGGTTGCTAGTTCACGTACCACTTGGCCGTTAACCGTCACCAAGCCTTGCTTGATCAACTCTTCTGCTTTTCTCCTACTGGCCACACCTGCGTGGGCAATATACTTATTGATTCTCATCTTCTTCTATCCTTTCACCAAATAATTGGCTTTCTTGGGCTTGAATCTCAAGCTCATCAATCACTGGTAATTCTTCTAAATGGTTTATCCCCATGTAATCTAGGAAATAGTCCGTTGTCACATAGAGGTTGGGGCGCCCCAACACTTCTTTTTTCCCGTCTTCTCGTATCAAGTCAAAGGCCTGCAACTTTGCCAAGGCCCCACTCGAGTTGACCCCACGGATGGCATCAATTTCTATCCGTGTGATGGGCTGTTTGTAGGCAATGATGGACAAGGTCTCAAGGGCAGCCCGAGATAAACTCTGGTTGATAGGTGCCTTAGAGTATTCCTTCAAAATCTCTGCAAATTGAAGCTTGGTCACCAATCTGTAAGCACCACCTGTCTCAATCAGAGCCAAACTGGAATCTGGGTCCTTTTCATACTTCTGGGCTAATTTTTCTAAACTCTGTTGGATGCCTGTCGGTGGCAGAGAGAGGAGTTCAGCTAACTGACGGACCCTAATCCCATCTTCACCCGCTACAAACAATAGCGCTTCTATTTTTGCTAAAGTACTCATCTTTCCTCTCTATCAAGTCTAGCTTTGGGCCACTTGACTTTCTTCCTTCTTTTCCATGAGATAAATATCTCCGAAACTTTCCTCTTGCACAAGAATCAGCTCCTGGGTTTTGATTAACTCTAGGGTTGCCAAAAAGAGGGTGATGACCTCTTGGACATTCTGGGCTTCCTTAAACAAATCCTGCAAGCGCAATTGATCTCGTCCAGTCAAGGACTCTTTCACGATAACCATCATGTCCTCAATCTTATACTCATCCCGCAAGATAGTCGTGTGATTCTGTGCAAACTCCTCTTTTTTCTTGGATAGGATATTTGAAAAAGCCAAAAAGAGGTCAATGGTCGTCTTGTCATGCACAAGCTCCGCATCTTCGTAAATCAACTCTGTCGGCGCTTTGGAATAATACTGGGCCCGATCTTGGTGCTTGGCTTCCAAGTGCTCCCCCAAGAGCTTGAACTTGCGGTATTCTTCGATTTGAGAGAGAAGATCCTGCTCTAGATCATCCTCCAAGTCTGTCACTTCTGCTACCTTTGGAAGGAGTTTGCGACTCTTGATCAGCATGAGCTGACTGGCCATGACCATGTACTCCCCCGTCACTTCCAGACGCATGGCCTGCAGGGTTGAAACATAGGCTAGATACTGTTCGATAACTTCCGTAATGGGCACATCGTAGATATCCATCTGGTACTTAGAAACCAGGTGCAAGAGCAAGTCCAGCGGCCCTTCAAAATCTTTTAATTTAATATCCATTATCTATATTTTTCTAAGGTCAGGACTGTTTTTAATCCTAATTTTTTTGCAATTTCGTACAAATCGACCTTCTTTTCTATTTGTCTTAGAATAAACTGTTCCCGCAAGGCTTGAGCGGATAAGGCTGGAAAACCTTTCTCCTTGACAAAAGACTCTAGCTGACGAAAGGCCCACTGACGAGAATAGGCTTTCCCTCCCCTTTCAAAGAGGTAGGTCTGGCCCATCAAGGGTTCCAATTCTGAAAGCAAGCTCGTGGGAATGCTGACAATCCTCTGTTGGGAAGCCTTCTTGATTCGCAACACCTGAAAATCCAGATTGATATCCTCAACCTTGAGAGCTAAAATCTCACTCGGCAAGAGCCCTATTTCCAAGATAAGAAGAGCCAGCAAGCGCCCCTCTGAATAGTCACTTTCCTGCCAAAAAGAGGCTAGGTCTAACAGTTCTGGCTTTTCGGTCTTCTTTTCAGCTTGTTTAGCTAATTCCAAGCGGTAAAAGCTATCCACTTCTCCTTTTTGATAGAGAAAGTAGAGAAATTGGTTACAGGCCGAAATCTTTCGCTTCTGGGCGCTGATTTTTAGATTGGCTAACTGGGCTTGGTAAATCTTGAGACTAGTCTCAGAAATCCGCTCGCCTACAATGTCTAAAAATTGCTCCAGATCATACTTATAGGACTGCTTGGAATTGGCAGACAAGCCCTGCTTTTCCTCTAAAAAGTCTGAAATCCTATCTCTCATTTGCATCGAATTTCATAGTCCTTACTAAAGTCATGCAAAAGAGCATTGACAGCCTTGAGGATAGACTTACGCGTGATAATCCCTTGGAAAATCCCTTCTGCGTCCACAACAGGTAAAAAAGACTCATCTACCAGCTTGTGCAAGACCTCCGTAATGGTAAAATCTGGCGAAACAACCGCTACATTCCTTTTCGTCATATGAACGATATCCGTATCTGCCATGATTTCTTGACTCAAGTCATGCTCCATCTGATAAGCCATAATATCTCTGAGCCCAATCGTCCCAACAAACTGTTTTTCATCTGTCACAACGGGAACACGGGTATAGGTCATCTGACTGAGCAAGAGGGTCGCATGATCCGCATTGTGAGTATCAATCAACACAGCTAGATTTTTAGCAGGAGTCAAAAAAGTTTCTTCTTGCCCCAACAAGAAAGTCTCAAACTCCTTGGCAATCATCGGCTAAACTCCTTGGACAAGCCCGGATACACCTCATGGTCTCGTGTCAAAAAGTCGACTTTGAAATAACTGTCATCAATTTCCACACGAGCATAGAGACATTCTCTGATGGTCCCACGTGGTTGACTGATAGAACCTGGATTTAGAAAGAGGGTCTTTCCTTCCATCCAAGCATTTGGCACATGCAAGTGACCATAGAGACAGATATCGGCCTCTTCTTCCTGAGCCCAGTAGTCCAACTTTTGAAAGTTGAAATTGATGTCAAACAAGTGACCATGGGTTTGGATAATCTTGGTCGAACCAAGCTCGGTCACCAAACGTTCTGGGTAGCCGGCGTAGAAGTCCATGTTCCCTTTAACAACACGGATGCCTTCCCAAAGGGGAGAATCAGGACGCAGTTCAGAATCGCCATTATGAAAAACGGCATCAACTTTGCCCACATAGCGATCACGGATTTCTTCCACAATCAAGCTATCGCCATGGGAATCGCTCATTACAATGATGGTTTGCTTTGCCATGATGGAAATACCTCCAAAAGTTTCTTAACGGCCAAGGCACGGTGAGATTGACTATTTTTTTCTTCAAGGGTTAATTCAGCTGATGACTTGCCTGTCTCTCCCACAAGGAAGAGGGGATCATAGCCAAATCCATTTTCACCCTTAGGTTCAAAGTTAATGTAGCCAGGCCAGTCTGCTTCAACAACCAAACTTTCCTTGTTGGGACTGGCCACGACTAGGGTTGTATGGAATTGAGCCGAGCGGTCCTTGAGTTCAAAGACCATGGCCAATTCGTGCAAGAGTTTGGCATTGTTTTCACGGTCAGTAGCTCCCACACCTGCGAAACGAGCTGACCAGACACCTGGCAAGCCACCAAGGACATCGACTTTGAGACCTGAGTCATCTGCCAAAACCATCTTGCCCGTTAATTGAGAAATGGTTTCTGCCTTGAGACGGGCATTTTCTTCGAAGGTCATGCCTGTTTCAGCTACTTCAGGCAAGTCAGGATAGTCATTAAGATTTTCCACATCGTAGCCTAGCTTGTCAAATATAGCTCGGAATTCCTTGGTCTTGCCTTCGTTACGAGTCGCAATCAATAAGGTTTCTCTAACCTTGTTTGTCTCAAAGAAGGCTTCTACATCAACACCTTCTTTAGGCAATTCTACATGCAGGAGTTGCCCATTTTCAACCAAGAGTAAAGCCCCCTGACGTTGGATGACTTCCACATTTCGTCCCATTTCTTGGTTGAGGATATCTACCACAAAAGACAATAAACGGTAGAGAGAACCATAACGTAAAACAGTAACAGAAACAGGAAAACCTCGATCCTCATCTCGAAATCTTTGGGCAAACTCCAATAGAGGAAAATCCAAGTCATCATCCGTCAACGTCCGGACGCCACCAAAAATACCATAGGACCCGACATACCAATCCTGGTCATCCTTGTATTCATAAATTTTATTTGTCATAATTCTACATGCTCCACATGAATTTCTTTTTCCAGCCATTCTTCAGCAATTTGTGCAAAACTTTGGCTGCTGGCTGTTGTGTAAAAACGGTGATGGAGTGGTCCAGCATCGCGACCACGATTGATTTCAAAATAATTTAGTAAGACTGAAATGTCTCGTACGCACTCTGCCCCACTATCGATAAGTTGAACCTTGGGCCCCATGACATTTTGAATAATGGGTCTGAGGAGTGGATAATGGGTACAGCCCAAAATCAGACTATCCACCTTTCCAACCAAGGGACGCAGGGTTTCATAGACTACTTTCTTGGTGACACTGGTTGACAGGGCACCCGACTCCACCAAGGGAGCAAACTTGGGACAGGCCAAACTCTCCACCTGTAAATCAGGATCCAGATCATTGATTTTCTGACGATAAATGTCAGATTGTACCGTCATGGGCGTTCCAATGACTCCGATTTTCCCACCTTGACTGGACTTGATGGCTGCCGAAGCTCCTGGCAAAATCACACCTAGGACAGGAATGTCTAGTTGAGCCTTGATTTCTTCCCAGACGACCGCAGTCGCAGTATTACAAGCAATGACAATCATCTTGACATCCTTGGTCAAAAGAAAGTTAACCAACTGCCAAGTATATTCACGAATTTGCTCAGCAGGACGGGGACCATAGGGCGCCCTCGCCGAATCTCCAATATAGACGATTTCTTCATGGGGAAGCTGGCGCATGAGCTCGCGCACAACGGTCAAGCCCCCGACACCCGAATCCAAAAAACCAATTGGTCGATTATCCATACAGTCTTCTTTCTAGTCTTTTTTCTGATTGATAGTTCATTATGATTACTTGTCTTTATGAACTGAAGAACAACTTCATCAACAACTATCTCTCTTAATCATAATCAAATATCAATAGAATGCAAGGAAAAAGTCTCATCTCTAAACCATAGCCAACATAGTGAGAAGTCTGGAATTTTCATCCCAGACTTTTCCTTATTTATTTTTTCTTTTTATTGTTAGCAAGGGCTGCCTTTTGTTGGCGGATGATTTGGTGGTAAACTTGTTGTACCTTAGCTTCGCTTGGTTTTTGACCATTTGCACTCAAAAGAGTACGAACTGCTTCAGCATTCAAACGTGGGTTGTCAGCGAATTCTTTTTCAATTTGCTTACGAACCAAGTACATTCCTCCAAGAGCTCCTCCTAGAAAAGCTAGCACAATCAATACAATTGCTAAAAGTAAATCCATCATTTTTCTCCTGTTTCTTTTTGAGTCTCTTTCATTATACCATAAACTAGCCACCCTGACCAGTTTGTTTTACGCTTTCAGGGATGGAATAAACAGCAAAAAGAACCCTGCTTTTCTGCGAAAGAGGGCTCCTTACTAAGTTTAATTTACATAAATAGCCAGCGTTTGATACGGTTTTAGTAGAATTTTTTCAGACACTTCTGCATCTTCATAGTTTGAAAGCAAAATTTGTCCATTTTGGTAGGCTACTGGTAAATCGATTTCCACTTCTGTGGCATAAAAATTATTGAGCACTAGTAACTTTTGAGCCTCATACTGGCGTTCAAAAGCATAGACTTGTTTGCTATCTTCAAAGGCTGGTTTGTAACTTCCTTCTGAGATGATAGGCATTTCTTTACGAAGTCGAATCAAGTCTTGGTAGAAGGTGAAAATCGGACCTTGGATTTCATTTTCTACATTGATGTGAGGGTAGGATTTTCCTGCCTTGAGGCAAGGAGTACCTGCTGTGAAGCCTGCATTTTCCGAAGAATCCCACTGCATGGGAATTCGTGAATTATCACGCGACTTAGCCTGAATAATCTGGAAGGCTTCTTCCTGACTCTTCCCTTCTTCTAAGAGCATCTGATAAGCATTGAGCGATTCGACATCCACATAATTATCCATAGAATCATAGTCTGGGTCAATCATCCCGATTTCCTCGCCCATATAAATATAAGGTGTTCCACGAGAATTTCTATTTGTAGATTTTGCAAAGCGTAAGAAATAAAAGACTGAGACACCAGATCTCAGCCTTTTTCTTTATCCCAAAACCAATTCATCACTAACTAGGCTTTGCCCACTATTTTTCTGGAAGAGATGCATGAGATCTTCAACCGTCAGATGCTTTTTCTCATCTCCCTTGACATCCACCACTATCTTGCCTTGATAGAGCATAATGAGACGATTACCATACTCAATCGCATGGTTCATATCGTGGGTAATCATCAAAGTCGTCAACTGATGGTGTTCCACAATCTTTTGCGTCAAATCCATCACCATTTGACTAGTTTTCGGGTCAAGTGCCGCAGTATGTTCATCCAAAAGCAAGAGTTTAGGTTTCACCAGAGCTGCCATGACTAGGGTCAAGGCCTGTCTTTGTCCTCCTGAAAGGTATTGAGTATCTACTTTCAAGCGGTTTTCAAGACCAATATTCAACTCTTTCAAGGCTTCTTGAAACTGGATTCTATCCTTCTCCTTCACGCCCCAGCCAAGCCCTCTCTTCTGCCCGCGTCTCAAGGCAATAGCCATATTCTCCTCAATCGTCAAACGAGAAGCTGTCCCCATCTTCGGATCTTGAAAAACACGGGCAATATCCTTGGCTCTCTTTCTGACACTCAGATTTTTAATGGATTTGCCTGCCAGTAGAAGGTCCCCTTCATCCACAGATAGATTGCCAGCCAAGATATTCATCAAAGTGGATTTCCCTGCTCCATTTCCACCAATCACAGAGATAAAATCTCCCTCTTCAACCTCTAAATCTAACCCTTTGAGGACATGGTTCTCATTGACCGTCCCTGCTTCAAATGTTTTGTGAATATTTTCAAGTGTTAACAAACTTGCCATAACTTTCTCCTCCTATTCATTTCTCAATTTCAGACCACGAATCTTTAATCTCTTTTGCAATTCTGGTGCAAATAAAACTAAAGCGAGCAAGATTGCATTAAAGAGACGAACTAGATTTTGATCTAGATTTGGAATTTCATAGATATTTAAAATAATCAAACGGTAAACAATAGCACCGATTCCGATGGATAATAAGCGGCTTCCAATGGTCAAATCGTGTATCAAGACTTCCGCAATAATGACTGCACTCAAACCAACAACAATGGTTCCTGTCCCAGAAGTCACATCTGAAAATCCATCATTTTGGGCAAACAAGGAACCACATAGGGCAATCAAGCCGTTTGAAATCATGTAAGCAACAATCTTCATCGTGTCTACATTGACCCCATTGGCCTCACTCATAGGAATATTGTCCCCAGTCGAACGCAAGACCAAGCCAATCTCTGTTTTCATCAAAAGAGTCAAGACCAAACAAACAAGTAAGAGACAGGCCAAACTGAATGAGAAAACAGCTTCTTCAGTTGTCAGTCCCAAGCTAGCCAACTGTTTAAAAACAGTTGAAGAATCTCCCAAGGAAAGATTAGGCACGCTTCCCATGATTTTAATATTGATTGAATAAAGCCCTGTCAAGGTCACAATACCTGTCAAGAGAGCTGGAATTTTCATCTTGGTGTGGAGCATTCCTGATACTAGACCTGCTACCATACCTGCAAACAAAGCAAGTAAAGTCGCAATCCAAGGATTTGTCCCTGCCTGTATCTGAGATACGACGACAGCAGCCCCCAGTGGAAAGGCTCCTTCAGCAGTCATATCCGCAATATCCAAAATACGGAAAGTCAAGTAGACCCCAATCGCCATAATCGACCACAACAAACCTTCTGATAAACTAGATAATACAAAATTCATCTCAAACCTCCTTATTCCTTGCCTTCTAACTTACTAATATCAATTCCCAATGCATCTGCCATTTCTTGATTGGTATGCAATTCCAGTTTTTCAGGCAACTCAACTGCTATATTTTCTGGCCTTTCACCTTTTAAAACACGAATCAGCATGCGAGCTGTCTGTCTTCCCAATTCTTCATAATTGGTTCCGTAGTTATACAAGCCACCAACAGCAATCATTTCTGTTGAACCACCGAATACTGGAACCTTGTGTTTAATAGAAACCTGCTTGACTGTTTCCATGGTTGATGAAATGATATTATCCGTTGGTACAAAAACCATATCCACCTCTGCCATCAAGCTTTCTGCTGCCGCCTTGACGTTGTTACTGTCCAAGATTGTTTTTTCAACAACAGTAAAGCCTTTTTCTTCCAGAAGGCGCTTAGCTTCATCCTTTTGGACAACTGAGTTTGGCTCGCTCTGAGTATAGAGAATTCCAATCGTTTTAGCCTTTGGTAACACTTTCTTTATCAAATTGATTTGGGTTGAAATGGCATCTGATGACTGGTCGCTTGTCCCAGTCACATTGCCCCCAGGGTGTTCTCTTGACTCAACCAACTTGGCACTGACAGGATCTGTTACCGCTGAAAAGATAACCGGTGTCGTTTGTGTTGTATTGGCCAAGCTCTGAGCAGAAGGCGTTGCGATAGCTAGAACGACATCACTAGATTCTGCTAGTTGCTGGGAAATCGTTTTTAGATTTCTTTGTTCTCCCTGTGCATTTTGCAAATCAATCTCAATATTTTCCCCCTCAACATAGCCTTGTTTAGCCAGTTCATCCACAAACCCTTCTCTAGTAGCGTCTAGAGACTGGTGGGTAATAAACTGAGAAATACCGATACGAAACACATCTTTTTTCTTATCTGCCTTCAACTGATGCAAACTGATCAGAGAGGTCAAGAGAATCCCCACTACCAAGAGGGGTGCTAGTAATTTTCGAACAACTTTCATAATGAAACTCCTTCTCAGAAAAGATAAAACAAAAAACCGCCTAGATAATATCTAAACGGATGCTTGAAATAATCTAACAAGTTACAACTTAGCTAGTCCATTTAGATATTCATCTATATGGACCACAATCAAAAATCTTAGCCACATAGATACAAACAAATTGCTTGAACTGTTTGCATCCATGGTGACATGTCTACAAACACTATCTAAAGTAGCTAAAGTAAAAGTTTTGATTCATAATTACAGCTTGTCTCTTATTCATTTCTTTTTCTGCTTTCTTTTTTGATGTTTCCTATCTTACCACCTTTTTCATCACCTGTCAAGAATATTTCAGAATTTTTTAAAATTTTTCGAAAATTCTTTCAAGGAGCTTTCAAAGACTTTCAAATCAGTCCAACAAAAAAAGGTTTATAATTTCCATAAAAGTTGACATGGAAATTATAAAACCATTATTAGTTTAACCCTTGTTGGTAACGCGCCAATTCGGCTTGGTTAGCCCAAACATAGTGACCTGGACGGATTTCTACCATAGATGGCTTATCTGTCTCATAATCATGTTGATCTGGATCATATACTTTCAAGACCTTCTTACGTTCCAAGATTGGGTCTGGAATTGGTACAGCTGAAAGCAAGGCCTGAGTATATGGGTGAATTGGATTATTAAACAATTCTTCTGTTTCTGCAACCTCTACAATAACACCCTTATAAATAACTGCGATACGATCTGAAATAAAGCGAACAACCGACAAGTCATGGGCGATGAAGAGATAGGTCAAACCAAGTTCTTTTTGGAATTTTTTGAGCAAGTTCAAGACTTGAGCACGCACAGAAACGTCCAAGGCTGAAATGGGCTCATCCGCAATAACAAAGTCTGGTTGCATGACCAAGGCACGGGCAATACCGATACGTTGACGTTGACCACCTGAGAATTCATGAGGGTAACGAGTCAAGTGCTCAGCAAGAAGCCCCACTTCACGAATAATATTTTTAACTTTCTCTTTACGTTCTTCTTCATCCTTGAACAGATGATGATTGTAAAGACCTTCTGAAATAATATAATCAACAGTCGCACGTTCATTCAAACTTGCGGCAGGGTCTTGAAAAATCATCTGGATACGACGAATCAATTCTGCAGCTTGTTCACGCGATTTCTTACCATTAATCTTTTGACCTTCAAAAATGATATCTCCATTACTTGTATCATTGAGACCGATGATAGCACGACCAATAGTTGTTTTCCCACTACCTGACTCACCTACAAGCGAGAAAGTTTCTCCCTTGTTGATAAAGAAGTTAGCATTTTTAACCGCGACAAACTTCTTACTTCCTTCACCGAAGGAAATTTCTAAATCTTTGATTTCTACTAATTTTTCAGACATTTCCTTCCTCCTAGTCAGCCAGATGGGCAAATCCCATTTTATCACGGATCTTATCGTGAAGATTTGCAATCACAGCTGGTTTTTCTACTTTTGGAGCATCCTCATGAAGTAGCCAAGTTTTAGCCCAATGTGTCTCTGATACTGAGAATTGAGGAGCTTTTTGTTCAAAGTCAATCTGCATTGCATAGTCAGAACGCAAGGCAAAGGCATCCCCTTTCAGGTCAGTATAAAGTGACGGAGGTGTTCCTGGGATTGAGTAAAGTTCCCCTTTATCATCAGCAAGCTGAGGCAAGCTAGACAAGAGACTCCATGTATATGGATGGCGAGGGTCATAGAAGACTTCCTCAACAGTTCCATACTCAACGATTTCTCCCGCATACATAACTGCTACCTTATCCGCAATACTTGCTACCACACCAAGGTCATGGGTGATAAAGATTGTTGTGAAATGGTACTCGTTTTGTAAAGATTTTAGCAAATCAATAATCTGTGCTTGGATGGTTACATCCAAGGCAGTTGTTGGCTCATCACAGATCAAGACATCAGGTCGGCAGGCAAGGGCAATAGCAATAACGATACGTTGACGCATCCCTCCAGAATATTGGAATGGGTATTCATCAAAACGTCTATCTGCATCTGGAATCCCAACCTTATTCATGTAGTCAATCGCCAATTCTTTCGCTTCTTTAGCTGTTTTGCCTTGGTGTTTTACAATAACTTCTGTAATCTGACTACCAATTGTTTTAATTGGGTCCAAACTAGTCATTGGATCTTGGAAGATAGTCGCAATCTTAGCACCACGAATTTGTTCCCAATCCTTGTGAGAAGACAAGGCTGTCAAGTCCTGACCACGGTAGTCAATACTTCCTTGGGCAATGCGACCATTTTCTTCAAGCATACCTGTGAAAGTCTTTGTCAAAACAGATTTCCCTGATCCTGACTCACCTACCAAGGCTAATACTTCTCCTTCAACTAGTTCAAGGGAAACGCCGCGAATGGCTGTCAATACTTTGTCACGAACGTCAAATTCCACGACAATATCGCGAGCAGTCAAAATTACATTTTTTTCTTTTGTCATTTCTACTCCTATCTATGTGTACGTGGATCACTAGCATCCGCTAAGTTTTGACCAACTACGAAAAGGGATAAGGATACCAAGACAAGAGTTGTCAATGGAATCCAGAACAAGTAAGCATTGGTTGTTACGTTTTGTGAATAATCCGAAATCAAACGACCCAAACTTGGCACGGTAATCGGTAATCCAAGACCGAAGAATGACAAGAAGGCTTCGTATGAGATAAAGCTTGGAAGCATTTGAGTCATGGTTGTCACAATAACAGATACCAATTGAGGCATGATATTTTTGGCAACAATCTTCAAGGTTGGTGTTCCCAAAGTACGTGATGCCAAGTTGTATTCCAAGTCACGATAGCGCAAGATTTGCACACGGATCATGAAGGCAATCCCAATCCATGTTGTTACACTCATTGCAAAAATCAGATTCCAGAATCCAGCTCCGATTGAGTAAGTCAAGACAATGACAATCAAAAGAGATGGGATGTTTGAGATGACGTTATAAACTTCCATCATCACACGGTCTACTGATTTCGAAATTCCCCAAATACCACCGACAAAGACACCGATAACCAAGTTAATCACTGTCGCAATCACAGAAATGAGGATAGAGTTACGAGCTCCGAACCAAACACCGTCAAAGAGCGATTTACCGTTACTGTCAGTACCGAACCAATGCTCAGCATTTGGCTTAATATAACGAGCACTAAAATCGTTCACTTTGCTGACATCATTGAAATCAAACTTAGAAAACATTGGGTAGATGAAACTCATCAAAATGATAGCTACCAAGATTCCCAACATGACTACAGTTGATTTCTTCTTCATAAATTGTCTAAACACTGAACCCCAGTATGAATAAGCTGGCGCATCAATGGCTTCAGAGGCAAAATCGTCACGTTTTACAAACTGAAATTTTTCTTTATCGATTGTAGACATTATTTGCCTCCTTTCTCAGTCAATTTAATACGTGGGTCAATAATAGTCATCCAAATATCTCCCAAAAGAAGTGAGAAGATAGAAATACATGTAAAGATGAAGACAAGACCAACGACCATAGAGTTATTAGATGCTTTTACAGAGTCAATCAACATTTTACCCATACCTGGGAAGGCGAAGACTGTTTCAGTAAGGGTTGCACCACCGATAACCCCGATAACAGCACCAGGAATTCCTGAAACTAGCGGAACCATGGCATTTTTAAAGATGTGTTTGTTTGAAATTTCTTTTTCAGACAAACCTTTTGCACGAGCAAAACGAACAAAGTCCTGTGATTGCAAGTCAATCATGTAACGACGAATCCAAATAGCTGTACCAGGAGCACCCAATAAACCAAGGATAACTGCTGGTAAAACATACGAACGCCAATCTCCAGCACCCAAAATAGGGAATGAATCTGGAAGACCAATTGATGATCCAATCAAACGAACAATGTAAACCAAAGCAATGGTTGGAAGGGCCATCAAGAAGGTCAAAAACCCTGTTGAGAAGCTATCAATCCAAGTATTCTTGAAGCGAGCCATAGCTGAACCAAGTGGCACGGCAATCGCATAAGAAATCACCAAACCGATCAATCCAACAACAGCAGAGCTGGCAATCATTGAAGGATATTGGTAGTTACTTTCTGTAGCTGTATAAGGATCATCTTTTCCGTAGTTTGCTACTTCACGAGAATCAGCCTGACTAGGTGATTTATAGGTTCTTGAGTAAATATTTACAGAAGAAGTTTTCTTACCTGTTGGGAACTGAACTTGAGATGTTTTTGTTTGTCCTTGTCCTTGAGTAATAACCTGTAAAACAGGGCTATTAGCATAGGTTGGATAAGAGTCACCTAAATTGATGTTCACAAAGTTTTGATGCACAAATGGGAACTGACTGTTGAAGTACAAGAGATATTTGTGTTTAGTACCTGAACCGACCAATGACCATCCGATAGCTGGATCGTTTTCAAAACGAAGATAACGTTTCAAGTCTGGATTTTCAGGGTCTTGAATTTTATTTGTATGGTCAATATCAATCAAGTTAGCATAGAAGTGAAAAACACGTTCAAAAATTGGGATTTCACGAGTAGCGTAGAATTGGCCACTTTCAGTAAATTCTCCCAAGGTCCAACCATGACCGATTTGTTTGATGTATTTTTCATAGATAGCCTTGTTGGTGTCATTAGCTTCAACTGTTACAGAGGCATCCATCTGGCTGGCTTTTTCTTGCAATTCCTTGGTATCGTAGTACTCGATATAGCCCATACGCTCATAAACAGTGTTCTCATAGTTATCACGCTTATCAGCAGTTGTCGCAATCTTGTTATAGTTGGTATCCTGTTTGAAAATCAATTTTCGAGGAACCATTGTATAGATAATCGTGTAAGTCAAGGTTGTTACTAAGAAGATAGAAACCAATGACCGCAAGACACGCATAAAAATATATTTCTTCATATCGTTTCCTTTTTAAATCCCAAAAGAACCTTCTCCTCATGGAGAGAAAGTTCCCTTGAGAGTTATTTATTTAACGTGTTTAGTCAATTCTTTTTGAACTTTTTCGTTTGATTCTTTTTTCTCTTTAATCCATTTCTCACGAGCTTGTTCATAATCAGCCTTTGTTACAACTTTGTCTTGTAACTGAATATATTTGAAGTAGAGATTTGAACCTTTGTCTCCAGATTGGCTATAAGAAGCTGAGAATGGTACAACACGAGAAATGAATGGTGCAGCACCACTAGAAGACATAGCTGGTAAGAAGAGTGAACTGTCTGTCAACCAAGCTTGAGCAGCAGCATATTTTTCATAACGTTTGTTAAGATCACTTGTTTCTTTTCCAGCTTCATCAAGCAATTTATCGTAATCTTTCACACCAACTTTAGCTGCAGCTGCATTTGATGGGTCATCATACCCCATATAAGTTTTCGTTTGCTCACTATTAGTTGATTTAAGGATATCAAGGTAAGTTGATGGATCTTCATAGTCAGGATTCCATCCAACCGCACCTGAAAGATCCCAATCCTCAGCTGCCGCATTAGCAGCATAATAAGTCGCATTAAAGAATTCATCTTTAGAAATTTGTTGAATATCGATGACAACATTTTCTTCGCCTAAAACTTTTTCAACTGATTGTTTGAACGACTGAATCCGTGCGACAAAGTTTTTAGAGGTTTGGTCTACTGGAACATCCAAGTGGATAGGGAATTTCACACCTTCTGCTTCCAGAGCAGTTTTAGCTTTAGCAAATTCTGCTTTAGCTTTGTCAGCGTTAAAGAGACCGTCTTGACCATCAGCAAAGTTTACATCTTTCCACTCATCTCCATAAGTCTTAACTTTTTTCAGCAACCAAGTCACCGAAAGTTTTTTCGCCTGCAGTCACAAAGTCTGGTTTCACAAATAAATTACGAACTGCGAGAGGAGCACCTTCTTTACCGTTAACTTGAGCAGAATAACCTGTACGGTCAAAGGCAAAGTTCAAGGCTTGGCGGAAGTCTTTGTTAAGAAGAGCTTTCTTAGTAGATGTTTTCTCTTCATCTGTCGTTTTAGATGTATATTTGTAATTTTGTCGATCGATATTTACACCTAAACCTCCAATACCAGCTCCTGACGGAGTGTAGAAAATATTATCCTTGTATGACTCCTCTACCTTTGAGAAGTTTGAACTTGTTGGGTAAAGACGAGCAAAACTATAAGCTCCACTTGTAAAGTTACGCTCAAGTGATTCTTGGTCCGAACCATCAAAATATGCAAGTGTTGCTGTATCTAAATGAACATTCTCTTTATCCCAGTACTGCTCGTTCTTAGCAAATTCGATAGAAGATTTAGCAGTCAAACCTTTAAGCAAGAAAGGTCCATTATATAGCAATGATGTAGGATCTGTCGCTTTAGCAAAATCAGAGCCTTTTGATTTTTCAAATTCTTCGTTTAATGGCCAGAAAATTGAATAAACCATCTTAGAGTTCCAGTAAGGTTCTGGTTGGTTCAAAGTATACTCAAGAGTATAGTCATCAACCGCTTTAACACCTACTGTAGAGAAATCTTTTGAATTCCCAGCCAAATAATAAGATAAACCTTTAACAGAAGTTTCAGCTAGATATAGAGCTTCTGATTTCTTATCTGCCGCATGTTTCAATCCATTCACGAAGTCTTTAGCAGTCACTTCGGCATATTCTTCACCATCGGATGTCATCCATTTGACACCTTTACGAATTTTGTAGGTATATGTCAATCCATCTTTTGATACAGACCAGTCTTCTGCAACCGCAGGAGTCAAATTCCCGTATTTGTCATTTGTGAAGAGGCCATCGATCCCGTTTGAAGTAGCCACTTTCGTACTCTCTTTTCCAGAAATAATATAATCTAATGTTTCTGGGTCAGCCGAATAGACATAGCCATAGGTTTTTGGAGCTGTCGAATCAGATGATTTTGAATTCCCACAAGCTACTAACACACCTGTTGCCAATAAAGCAACTCCTGCTGCAACAAAGACTCTACTTTTTTTCATTTATTTACTCCTCTGATAAAGTATAGGTTATCATCAATTATACCATAGATTTCAAGAAAAGTAAACGAATTTTCAGAATATTTAGGCTTATTGACACAAAAAATCTGAAAAAGCTATTGACTGAAAATCATTTTCAAGGTATAATAATAAACGTTAAGGCGGTATAGCCAAGTGGTAAGGCACGGCTCTGCAAAAGCTTGATCGTCGGTTCAAATCCGTCTACCGCCTTCTATAACTTGATTTATCAGGTTTCACATGAACAGAAAGCCCAATTTGAAGGGCTTTTTTCTTTTTCTTTGGATAAATAAGGATAGATTTAGAAAAGTTTTGGGGCGGATTTGGGGACTGAGTTTTTCGAGGATACTATTCCCTTTTAAAATCAACTGAAAAAAGCTTTGTCACGCATGATGACAAAAGCCTCTAGTTTACTCTGTTTCTTCTTCTATTTCAACTTCGGTAATTTGGACTTTTACCTTGGTAACACGTCCATTTTTCACTTTATCATTGGTTAGGATAAGCTGTTTGTTTTGGCTTACCAACTCATAGCTGAGCTTTTCAGTCGTTGGAATGGTCCCCACTCCTGTCAAATAGTAACCAGCGATGGTATCAACGTCATCACTTTCCAGTTCAACATCAAAGTAGTCATTAAAATCATTGAGATTCATGGTACCTTGAACAATATAAGTATCTTCTCCAATTTTATGAACTTCGATTTCAGCCTTATCTGTTTCGTCATCGATTTCCCCAACGATTTCCTCTAAGAGGTCTTCAAGTGTCACCAAACCAGCCATTCCACCGTATTCATCTAACAAAATCGCCATTTGTCTTTGGGTATTGCGTAATTCTTTTAACAAGTCATCCACAAAAATAGTTTCAGGAACAAAAAGAGGATCTTGTAAGATTTTCTTCCAAACAATATTGTCAAAACCGTCCACAAAGCCCGCATTAAGGAGACTCTTGGTATGAATAATCCCAATCACATTGTCCTTATCCCCATCATAGACAGGGATACGAGAATAATTTTGTTTTAAAATACTTTGGATGATGGTTTGACTATCATCCTGAATATCTACCATAAAGGCATCCGTTCGAGGAACCATGACTTCTCTGGCCATTAATTCGTCCAGTGAAAAGATTCCTTGTAACATTTCAATTTCGTCAGCATCTAGTGTTTCTTCACTATTTGTCAACATGTACTCAATTTCATCACGGGTCATTTTTTCATCAGCATCGTCAAAGGTCATAGGAGTCAAGCGACTCAAGAGATTGGTAGATGCAGACAAGAGCCAAACAAAGGGACTAACTAGTTTCCCAAGCCCAATGATAACTGGCGCTGTACGAATCGCCAAGGCATCCTTTAGATTAAGAGCGATTCTTTTAGGATACAATTCCCCAAAAACGATGGAAATATAAGTCAAAAATGCTAAAGATAGAAAACTTGCAACGGCATAAGATGTTTCACCATTTCCAAGCCAAGATGCAATTTCTCGTCCCAGAGTGTCTGCCAAACTCGCCCCTGATAAGATCGTAATCAGGGTAATCCCTACTTGAATGGTTGATAAAAAGTGGTTAGGATTTTCTAGTACCTTCAGCAGACGGATATAGCGTCTATCTCCTTCTTCTGCCTTTTGTTCAACCCGCGCACGGTTAAGTGAAACCATGGCCATTTCTGTGGCTGAGAAAAAGGCATTTAACACTGTCAAGATAAACAATAAAACAAATTGTAGCAACAAATTCTGACTACTTGGGTCTTCCATAGTTCTTCTCCTAAAATAGTATCTTACCCTCTATTATATCACAAAATATAGTCCAGTACATATTATTTTTTCTCATACTCTTCGAAATTCACTTTAAACCACGTCAGCTTCATCTGCAACTTCAAAGCTGTGCTTTGAGCAACCTGTGGCTAGCTTCCTAGTTTGCAATTTGATTTTCATTGAGTATCATTGTATATTGTAGCCCTGCTTAAACTAGTAAAAAAGAACTCCTATATCCACAAGTGACATAGGAGTTTATGTTATCTTTTACTGAGTTACCGTTACTTCTCCAGTTCGGTAATCCAGTTGAAGTCCCTTTTGAACATTGGGAACTAGGACATTAAATTCCAATTCTCCGTCTGAAGACTTGGCTTCAATCTGTGAAGCTGAAGGAACTAAATCCTCGTTTGAAGCATAATAAAGAGTTACACGGTAACGGACACGCTTGTTTTGGTCCAAGGCCTTACGTACCATGCTTTCATAGTAGTTTTGACCAGTCGAATCCTCGGCTTGAGCCTGATTTGCCCAGGCTGTTTGAACAGCAATGTTTTTAGGATTGCTTGTCGAGGCATCAAAACCATCCAAGCCACCGATTAAGGCATAGCCTAACAAGTGACCTCTATCGACCGCATGGGTATAAGACCCCTTTAGATTCTTAACCTGATGCCAGCCTGGAGGAGTCCATGAAGTCGAACCATTCCCAGTTTCTTCACGATTCTTGTACTGGCGAGTAGCCTTAGACAAGAGGGCATTAGCTACGGTTGGCACTGTTTCCTTGCCCACTGTCTTTGTTTTATTATCAGCGTAAGGTTTACTTGAAACCTTGGCATCTAGATTTGTTTTATTACCATTGACGATAAAAGCACCTGAGCCATTCCACTCAAGACTCCCTTTTATTTGGCTTTTGACTGCATCTGTTAAGACACTTTCTGCCAACTCTTGACTAGGAGCTTCAGACGCTTGTTTTTTCTGACTAAGTTTGGTTTTAGGACTATTAGATGTCGACTGCATCTGCTTGATATAATAGCTTCCCGCAGATAAGAGTAATAACACTAGCAGTCCGATCAGTGTCTGTCTTGTTTTTTTATCCATTTTTCTCCTTATCTCTAGAAAAAGACTGGTTCTCCAGCCTAATTTCCTGTAAATTTATGAATCAATTCCTGCCATTTTGCTGGAGACAGGATAGCCCATGGATCTTGACCCTTGCCCAAGATTCCATAACCTACCATTAAGCCGATACCTAGGGCTAGAGCACCTAAAAACAGTACCAAAATGACTAGAAGTAAACGCTTGATTACGTAGCTTGATTTCTTATTCATCTTCATCACTTGCCTCAATCCGCTGAATCTTAGCACCTAGCTGTGCCAACTTCTCATGAAAACGGTAGTAACCTCTATCCAAGTGAACCAATTTACCAACTACAGTTTCTCCTTGTGCTACCAAACCTGTCAAAATCAAGGCTGCGCTGGCACGAAGGTCAGTAGAAAGAACTTCTGCTCCCTGCAAAGGTTGTCCACCAACAATACGAGCTGTATCACGGATAATCTCAGAATGCAAACCCATGCGACGCATTTCTTCTAGATGTTGGAAACGATTTTCGAAAACTGTCTCTACCATAGTTGATTCCCCTTTTGCGACGGTCATCAAGGCTGTAAATTGAGCCTGCATATCTGTTGGAAATCCTGGATGGGGCAAGGTTTTCACATGGACAGCTTTTAAATTTTCTAGTTGAGAACGAACTCGAATCCCTTCAGTCTCCTCTGTCACTTCTACTCCCATTTCAAGCAATTTGGCAATCAAGGGACGGTTGTGCTCCCAGACAGCGTCTTTAATCAAGACATCACCACCAGTCATGGCAGCAGCTACCATAAAGGTTCCTGCTTCGATACGGTCTTGGACTACATTGTGAGTCGTACCATGAAGTTTCTCAACACCGGTAATGGTAATGGTCTCTGTACCAGCACCCTTAACCTTGGCTCCCATTTCATTGAGGAGAATAGCTAGGTCCACAATCTCAGGCTCACGCGCAGCATTCTCAATCACTGTCACTCCATAAGCTAGAGTCGCTGCCATCATCAAGTTCTGCGTAGCACCAACACTTGGGAAATCCATATAGATATGAGCACCATGTAAGCGGTCAGCCTTTGCTTCGATATAACCAGCTGTCTGGCTAATCTTCGCCCCCATAGCTTCCAGACCTTTCAAATGAAGATCAATTGGGCGACTACCAATCGTACAACCACCTGGCATGGATACCTTGGCATGACCTACACGGGCAAGGATTGGCCCCAAGACAACGATGGATGCGCGCATCTTGCTGACATACTTGTAAGGGGCTTCCTCAGTGATGTCGCCAGTCGCATCCACCTCGACAAGATGAGCTTCCTCATCAAAATCCACCTTGGCATTCAAACCACGAACCACCTGATTCATGGTGAAAACATCTGACAAGATAGGAACATTCTGCAAGACGGTCTTTCCTTCACTTGCCAGAATAGTCGCTGCTAACAAGGGCAAGACTGCATTCTTTGCTCCTTCGATCGTAACACTTCCTACCAGACGATTATCGCCACCTTGAACCACAATTTTTTCCATACTTATTTCCTTTACTCTTGATTTTATAATAATCCTCTAAGCGCTTCTTGCCACAACTGATACAGACTGATAAAGAAAGAACTCATGATATATCCCATTACAATGCTGAAAAAGGCTACTAGTAAACGAACTTTTCCTGTGTTCTCAGCTGTTACTTTTAAGACTTTTTCCCATCTAACAAGATTCTTTAAAAGGTAAAAACTCACATAAATAAAGAGCATGTGACTGCTTAGAGTGAATAATAATTGAACCATTTGACTATTATACCATCTTCTCTGTTTGTGCGCTAGTTTGGAAACTTCACTTAAAAACTAGGGATTGTTTTTCAAGTAATCAATTGCATCTTGTAGGGTTTTAACGGGAACAATTTTCATATCTGTCTTGATTGTTCTAGCTGCTTCCAGGGCTGTTTGGTAGTTGTTTTTCGCATCCGGATGCGCTTTTTGTTCTTCTTCGCTAACAGGGTTATCCGGGGCAAAGAAAATAGCAGCACCTTCTCTAGCCGAAGCAACAACTTTCTTATCAATACCTCCAATGTCCCCCACATTCCCATCGCGATCAATGGTACCTGTACCGGCAACGATACGACCATTACGAAGACCAGGGTCAGCTATTTGAGTATAGATGGCCAGACTAAACATGAGACCTGCACTTGGACCACCGATACCAGCTGTTGAAAAGCGAATTGGGACATCACTGGTCACTTCCGTACGGTCAATCAAACCGATTCCAATCCCATTTTTGCCATTTTCCAAGGTGATAATCTTACCTTCTGCAGACTTGGTTTGCCCATCCTCTTCATAGGTGACCTTGACGGAGTCCCCTAGTTTTTGAGAATTGACATAATCAATCAAATCTTTGGAACTATCAAAGGTCTGATCATTGACTGCTGTGACCGTATCAGAGATGTTAAGAATCCCTTTAAAGGTCGAATTATCCGTCACAGTCAAAACATAAACCCCAAGATATTTGAGTTCGATATCTTTACCAGCTGTTTTTAGCCCTTGATACTTGGCCATGTTTTGCGATGTTTGCATGTAGAATTGATTGATCCGCATAAATTCAACATCGGAAGAGCCACCTGTAGTCTCCTGAGCACTACGAATATCTGTAAAAGGCGTCAACCATGCATAAATCATATGAGCTAAAGTGGCATGTTGGACACCAACCGTAACGAATTGATAGGCACCAGCTTCCTTATCTTCTGTGTCATTGACTTTAAGGACTTGGCGAATATCTTCCGAACCACCTGGAACCTCTATATAATAGGGCAAGGGCACTACAAATGCCAAGAAAGTCACAATTAAGGCCGCAATGACATATAAGGGCCATCTAATCTTTTTTTTCATTTCTTATTTCCTCCAAAATACTCTCAGGAACATAGCAAGCAATATCCTGACCAAACTTCAAAAGCTCTCTAACACCGGATGAACTGAGATAGAGATGTTCAGGTCGACTATGTAAATAAATGGTCTCTATGTCAGGAGACAGCTGATGGTTGTAGTAATCAAAACTGGCTTCATATTGCAAATCCGACGCATTTCTCAAGCCTCGAACTAAGAAAGTAGCCCCCAGTCTTTTTGCGACATTAACCACCAATTCATCATGAGAAGACACAACTTCAACATTTTCCAAATGTTTCAAAGCCTTTTCTAGCCCTCGTTTACGATTTTCAAGAGGGAGAAATCCTTGTTTGTGGGGATTAAAAAAAATACCTACATAGAGCTTATCAAAAAGTTTGCTAGCCCGTTCAATGATATCCAGATGCCCATTTGTCATCGGATCAAATGAGCCTGTGAATAAGCCAATCTTATCTGACATAGACTGTCACCTTACTAATTCCATAAATCTTTTCCTTCCAGATACCAAGACAGGCAATTTCTTCTGGAAGTTCAACGGTCTTATCCGTCTCACACACGACCATGACATCTTCAGAAAAAAGCTCCCTCTCAGCCATTTTTTCAATATCTGCTACGATTTGTTCCTTGGCATAAGGAGGGTCTAAGAAAATGAGGTCGAATTCCCCAGATACCTGTTCCAATGCCCTTTCTGCATCCATCTTAAGGAGTTGAAATTTTCCAACTTCCTTGGTCATCTGAATATTTTCAGCCACGATAGCCTGAGCCTTACGGTCTCGTTCCACCAAAACAGCGCTAGACATGCCACGCGATACTGCTTCGATAGATAAACCACCACTACCTGCATACAGGTCCAAGACCCGTCCACCTTCAAAATAGGGACCAATCATGTTAAAAATGGCTCCCCTAACCTTATCCGAAGTAGGTCTTGTCGTCTTGCCTTCTAGTGTCTTGAGGGGACGTCCCCCATAGATTCCTGATACGATTTTCATACCGTTTATTATACCAAATTATGGGCAAAAAGAGAAAGAAAACCGAACCTTGCGGTTCGATTCTCTACAAAATATTTTCGTAAGTATCGCGGACTTCTTGAGGCCAAACACTTGTTTGCACTTCTCCGATGTGTTTCTTGCGAAGTAGGAACATGGCCATCCGAGATTGTCCAATTCCCCCACCGATTGTCAATGGGAATAGGCCGTTCAACAAAGCCTTGTGCCATTCCAATTCTAAACGGTCTTCATCACCTGTGATGGCAACCTGACGGCGAAGCGTTTCTTCGTCTACACGGATTCCCATAGAAGACAACTCAAAGGCTCCACCCAGAGACTCATTCCAGACAAGAATATCACCATTTAGACCCTTGTAGCCATTTTCAGACTCACTTGTCCAGTCATCGTAGTCTGGTGCACGTCCATCATGCGGTTTACCGTCTGGTAATTCACCACCGATACCGATCAAGAAGACTGCTCCAAATTCTTTACAAATAGCATTTTCACGCTCTTTTGGTGTCAAGTCTGGGTAGCGTTCTACCAACTCTTCTGTGTGGATAAAGGTGATTTGTTTTGGCAAGATAGACTCGATGTCATAGCGAGCTTCAACAGCTAGTTCTGTCAAACGAATGGCCTTATAAATCTTCTCAACTGTTTCTTTTAGATAAGCGATGTTACGCTTACCATTTGGGATAACCTTCTCCCAGTCCCACTGGTCAACATAAACAGAGTGGGTCGCATCCAACGAGTCTTCGTCTGGACGAAGGGCCTTCATGTGGACGAAAAGACCTTCACCCTCACCGAAACCAAAACGAGCCAAGGTATGGCGTTTCCATTTAGCAAGGGAGTGCACCACTTCATAAGTAGCATCAGGGATTTGGAGAACCTTGACCGATACGGCGTTCTCCACACCTGATAAGTTGTCCTGCATCCCGTCGCCGACCCTGCTCAAGATAGGACCTTGAACTTCGACAACTTCTAACTTATCTTTCAAATACTGGGTAAAAGTGTTTTTGACAAAGGAAATCTCTTCTTGTTGATGGATAAAACTTTTCTTCATAAACTACTCCTCAAAAAATTAATTAAAAGCATTATACACCTATTTTCGAGAAAAGGAAAGAGAAATTTTAAAAAAATCAGTGTCACTCAAAACACTGATTTCATAGACCTTTTAGTCATTACGACCAAAGATACGTAGAATGCTTAGGAAGAGATTGATAAAATCAAGATAGATACTGAGAGCCATTGACACAACCCAACCTGTCGCTACACGACCTTGTGATTGCTCATAGGCATAGCGAATCCTTTGGTTGTCCCAAGCAATCAGCCCAGAGAAAACCAAAACCATGGCTACGCTAATCATATAATCAAAGAAACCGCTAGCCAAGAAAATATTGACTACCATAGCAATCAGTAAACCAATAAGAGCCGCCATCATCGCTCGACCAAGGCCACTCAAATCATTCTTGGTGAACATGCCAACTACCGCCATGACAAAGAAGAGAAGGGCGCTCGACACAAAGGCGGATAAAACTGTACCCGGAGTATAGAAGGCTACCACAAAACTAAGGGTAAAGCCGTTTAATACTGAGTAAAGTAAAAATACTGGAAGAGCCGCTGGACTATTCTTTGAAGCCATACTGCTAGCAACGAAAACCAAGGCCAACTCCGCAAAAGTAGCAATGGTCAACCAGAGACGCCCCTGCATCAAAAAGTAAACTAACTGAGATTGAAAGACCGTCAACATAAGACCTGATACTAAAGCGGATAGTCCAATCCCCAGACCAACAAAGGCATAAACCTTAGCGTAAAATTGATTGAGACCTGCGCGGTCGTGAATAATAGTGTGATTCATCTTTTCTCCTTTTCTATGAACATCTTTCCTTGATTATAACAAAGAAAGTTAAAATTAGCTTAAATGGAAAATTAAAATACCGGCCGCAACGGCAACATTCAAACTCTCTGCCTGCCCCTTCATGCTAATGTGAACCAACTGATCTGCACTTTCAGCCATAAGGGGACTAATTCCTTGCCCCTCATTTCCCATGACTAGTACAAAATTTTCTATAGAAGGCAGTTCTCTGTAATCAACAGAATTCTTAGAAAGAGTTGTTGCCAGCACTGGGATACCTGCCTCTTTGGTTTCCTTAAGAAGCGCTTGACTAGACATCCGGTAAATAGGCAGATGAAAATGACTGCCTTGCATGGAACGTAGGGTCTTGAGACTGTAGATATCTGCCGATTTATCTGAAACAATTACTCCAGTAAAACCTGCTGCATCCGCAGTTCGAATGATGGTTCCTACATTACCAGGATCTTGCACATCTTCCAAAAACAAGAACTTGCCCTGATTCAAATCAACTTGTTCTACCTCTTCTTTTTGAACCACCGCGACAATTCCCTGTGGAGTCTGAGAATCCGCCAAATCTAGCAAAATATCCTCTGACACCCAGACAGTTTGCGGAAAAGCAGCTAACTGATCTCGGTAATTTTCTAGGGCAAAGATTTTCTCAATCGTCACTCCAGCTTGAACAGCTTCTTCAAACAAGTGCCAGCCTTCAATCAAATAAGCAGACTTGCGGTATTTTTTTTGGTGTAATTTCTTGGCATTTTTTACCACAGAATTGGCTTTTGAGGTTATAATAGTCATAGAAATATTATAACACAATCAAAGGGGTTTGGTATGCAAAAGGTTAGAATGATTGCCCAAGGTAGGGTACAGGGAGTCGGCTTTCGTTGGGGTGTTTACAGCTTGGCACTTGAAATTGGTGGCATCACAGGTCGAGTATGGAATAACGACGATGGCACAGTCGAAATCTTAGCCCAAGCAGACTCATCTGCTATCATGGCAAAATTTATCCAAGAAATCCGCAAAGGACCCACACCTTTTTCAAAAGTCAGCTACTTAGATGTCAAACTGAGCAACTTTCCTCCCTACCCTGACTTTAAAATCGCAAATTAGGTCTCTAGAACTATTGTATATTTTGTAAAAAAACAGTAGAATAGAAAGGTATTATTTTTAAAAGAAGGAATGAACACATTGAAATCTATTAAACGTTTTGCACTCTCAGCTATGGGAGTGGCTATGTTGCTAGTTTTGGCAGGTTGCGTTCAGATTGATAAAGCAACAGGTAAGCCAATTGGTCCCGTTTGGGATTTCTTGGGTGCCCCGATGGGAGAAGCTATCAAGTACTTCGCTACTGATAAAGGTCTAGGCTTCGGTGTCGCTATCATCATCGTAACTATTATCGTTCGCTTGATTATCTTGCCACTTGGTATCTACCAATCATGGAAAGCAACTCTTCACTCTGAAAAGATGAACGCCCTCAAGCACGTCCTTGAGCCACACCAAACGCGTCTCAAAGAAGCAACAACTCAGGAAGAAAAACTCGAAGCCCAACAAGCTCTCTTTGCTGCTCAAAAAGAGCACGGCATCAGCATGTTTGGTGGTGTAGGATGTTTCCCTATCCTCCTTCAAATGCCTTTCTTCTCTGCTATCTACTTTGCTGCCCAACATACTGAAGGTGTTGCTCAAGCAAGCTACCTAGGAATTCCTCTAGGTTCTCCAAGTATGATTTTGGTTGCCTGTGCTGGTATTCTTTACTATCTTCAATCGCTCCTTTCACTTCACGGAGTAGAAGATGAAATGCAAAGAGAACAAATCAAGAAAATGATTTACATGAGCCCACTCATGATCGTCGTCTTCTCCCTCTTCTCACCAGCCAGTGTCACACTTTACTGGGTTGTCGGTGGTTTCATGATGATTCTCCAACAGTTTATCGTCAACTATATCGTTCGTCCAAAACTTCGCAAAAAAGTCCGTGAAGAATTGGCTAAGAATCCACCAAAAGCACGTGCTTTCTCAACACCAAATGGACGAAAAGACGTTACCCCTGAACAACCAACTGCTATCACAAGCAAGAAAAAACACAAAAATCGCAACGCTGGAAAACAACGTTCGAGATAAGAAGAAAAAGGCTTAGCTGGATGGCTAAGTCTTTTTGCGATATCAAAAATAGTAAAAACACTGATTAATAAGAAGCAAAACGTAAGCACTGAAGCTTTACAAAGTTAGACAAAGCCTTGCTTTGAATCCCCGTATGAAATCTATATAGTCAGTAAGACTCTTAGAAAGATATGACACTCACATCGTTTAAAAAAATGTCCCATAAATGAACAGCCTACGCATCACTATGATTTAATACAATTCACAGTTATTAAAACTTCTGCTCCCGAGTCTCTATTTCTAAGCTCAACTCGGCCTTTGTGTAGTTTTGCAACTCTACATACAAAACTAAGTCCAATACCATAATGTTGCTCTTTAACCGATCTAGCTTTATCCATACGATAAAAGAGCTTCCCAAAATTAGTTAAAACTTCCTCTGGAAATTCAGAGCCATTATTCCATATACCTGTTTTCAATTCTTTCCCCTCTTGCTCTACCCTAATTTTAATTTTAGGATTCTGTTTATCTGCATACTCCAAAGCATTTGTTAAAATATTTTGTACTGCACGAATCAGAAGAGATGGATTTATATAATAGTTTTCAGTTCCTTTCACATTTTGTTCAAAAGAAAACTTCAGCTGATTTTTTATCAAAAAAGAGACTTCTTTCTCTAATTCATTGATAAAATCTGAAGAGGAATACTCCGTCCAACCTGTCTCATCATCATCATAATAGGTTTTAGAATAGTGAATCAATTGATTGAAATAATCTAGTAACTGTTGACTAGCTCTTTCTATATCTGCTAAGCATTCTTGAGATTGGTCGTTTTCAGTTATCGCCTGCAAAAATTCCACATTTCCCCTAATAATGGTTAAGGGAGTTTTTAAATCATGAGAAGCTGCTGAAACCTGAAACATCAAATCTTCTTTCTGCTGTTTCTCATCAACTATTAATTGTCGAATTCTATCTTGCATCACAATAATCCGATTTCCTGTCTCACGAAATTCTTTAACCGTTAAACTTTCTGTACATTCCCTCTCCAACCACATACTATTTTCATAAATCAAAGTCATTTCATAACTCAGTTTTTTCAACAATTTTCCAATGTGATAACTTATTAGAATAATCAATAAAACACAAATATATATCCATGATGACACATTAAAAAAGATTGATAGAACACCACTATTGTTTAAAGTTTTCCCATCTTCATTTATTTGTATAGATACTGAAGCTAAGGGAATAAGATAGGCCATTAGTAAGCCAAGACTAAACTGCCAAATAATTCTCCAACAGGTTTCTCGAATTAATTGTCTAAAACTTTTGATTCTACCCATTGATATCCTCCACCGTACAAGGTTTTAATTGGATTTAATTGATAAGGTTTCAGCTTTTGACGAATTTGATAAATATACTCTGAAACCGAACGTAAAAGAGCTTCTGAACTTTGTGGATATAGATAATTATAAATTTCCTCTATAGAGTATATTTTACTTGGGTTGCTTGCCAAAAGATTCACTATGTCAAATTCCCTCCTTGTCAGAGCAATCTTATCATCGTTTACAAATAGTTCCTTACTATCCGTATATAGTATAAGCTTCCCAATCTTTATTTGATGAACATTTCCTTTAATCCGTTCTTCACGACGTAAGTGCATTTTAACACGTGCTAACAATTCTTGCATACTAAAGGGCTTCATAATATAATCATCAGCACCTGCATTAATTCCAGCTACTAAATCTTCATCCATATCCTTAGCAGTTATAAAACAGATAGGAACAGTTATCTGCTCGCGAATCATCTGACAGATTTCTAAACCACTAACAGGCATCATAATATCTAATAAAATCAAGTCAAATCCTGTAAAATCACAAAGATCAATCTCTTCTATCTTATTTCGTATGACTACTTCATATTTTTCATATTCTAGTACTTTTTTTATTAGGCGAAGAATAGCAAGATCATCATCTACCACCAAAATTTTATAAGCCATAATTCACCCTCCTGAATATATTATAGCACTAACTGAGAAAAAGACAGGATAACCCCTGTCTTTAGCGTACATTTTTTCCTATAAGTATCAATGTAGCAAATAGAAAAACAATTAATAACCAAACTATTTGTATCCCTAAGCCTTGCCACACTGGATAATAAAGAGACAATGGATAGATATAAAAACAATTCATACTAGCTAGTAATGGTAAATTTCTAAAAAAAGAACTGAATTGTAATAACATTTGCCCCAACCCCAATAAAAGGGATAAACTGATTCCCAAAATTAAGATAAAAGACTGGGAAATAAATACAAAAATACCACTTAAAAGAGAGAAGGTTAGAATAGAAATACAAGCTGGAAATAGAATTGTTAGAACATGTTTAATATTACTCAAAAGATTGATATTGTAGTATCCTTGCGCGATTAGTATGCATAATGATATTACAGCAACCAATAATACAATTTCCATACATAATACAATAGCTAGTTTACAGATTATAAATTTCAAACGATTTGGACATGTAAGAAAACTGGTACGAAGGCTAGAACCTGTAAATTCTTGACCTATAAATAGAACCGCTAGACTAACGAAACCTGCCTGTCCTAAATAGAGACTTTGCAGTAGCTGTTCCAAAACAAACTGTAGAGTCAACTGGTCTGGCTTACTATTTAAAAAAACAACCATCGCCGGAACACACAGTAATAGAGCACCTACAATCAACCAGTGCCAAGGATTCATAATAAACTTGAGATACTCACTTTTAAGTTGTTCTTTCAACTTATTCACCTCCTCCTATATCTGACTTGAGTAAGCGGTAAATTGCTAAAGCCAAGAATGAGAAGTTCCAACAAAGTAAAAATAAAATATTTTGTAAACTATTATGTTCTAAAATTTGAGGAGATGTAGCAATCAATCCTTGCCCCAATGCAACTGGAAGAAATTTTGCAACCGATATATAGTTTGCTAAGAATGTTCCTAAATTGTAGACTTGAGGAAGCAAAAATAATAGAGGAACAATGGCTGTTTTAAATGTCAAAGCCATAATATAGGCCAGCAGTCCCAACAAAGTCCAAGCTATACTGGCTAAAAGTATATAGAACCAAACTCTCCCATTTAGTGAAAAAAGCAATAAGCCATCTTGTCCTAAAACATAATGTGTCATGTTAATCGTAAGGAATATTGACAGAAAGGAAATGAAAAAAGAAAATACAAGCCAAACTAATGTTTTTGAAACTAGGAAAGTACTTCGATTTGTAATAGAGAGGAGGCTTGTACGAATAGCAGAGAATTTATACTCCTCGGCTCCATAAATTGAACCTAGGATAATCATAATAAAAACACCAAATAAAGTGACATCAAAACCTAAAAATTCAATAGGAGGTATTGCTTCTGCTAAATCTGGATTTGTCTCTGGTGTAGCATGAATACCAACTGAAACAATTTGAGAAGCACCAATATTTGCTAAAAACGTTTGAAATACCAGTATCAAGAATAGTACAACATGAGTAGCTCTCTTATAAAGTAATTTCAATATTTCAGAATGAAGAGAGTAAATAAGTGCCATATCACTTCCCTCCCTCTGTTAAACTAAAGAAGACTTCCTCTAGTGAAGAAAGATTTTTCATCACTTCTTGTAAAGTCCCTGTTATAAGAACTTTTCCTTTATTTATGATAACTACATCATCTGTTACTGCTTCCACTTCCGATAATATATGAGATGATAGCAAGACTGTTTTCCCTTCTTGAGCTTGTTTTTTTATAAACTCTCTAAACCACCGAATTCCTCTTGGATCCAACCCATTAGTCGGTTCATCCAATATCAGGTACTGAGGATTTCCTAATAGAGCTGTTGCAATCCCCAAGCGTTGTCCTTCTCCTAATGATAATTTTCCAATTTTAGATTTTTTCTTATGGCTAATATCCACCATATCCAAGACTTGTTCAATTCGCTGACTGGATATCCCATTACTAGCAGCAACAATTTTCAAATGTTGATAAACAGTCCGATCATCAGGAGATCCTACACTGTCAAATGAAGCTCCTACAGTCTTTAGAGGAAATTTTAATTCCTTATAAGTTTGATCTCCAATTTTGGTAAGACCAGATGTTGCTTTGTCTAATCCTAATAAAATACGTAATGTTGAACTTTTACCAGCTCCATTTGGACCCAGGAAAGCAGTCACTCTACCTGCTTTTGCTTCAAAAGAAATATCTTTTAAAATTTGAGTTTGGCCATATGACTTACATAAATTTTTAATGGTAATACTTTGTTCCATGATGTTCTCCTATTCTATTTAATATTTCTAAAAGTAACTATATCTTACACATTCTTTTTCGGATTTTTTTCAGAATTTAGAGAGTAAAAAAGATTTAAAATTTTGTTTCATTTAACTATCTATATTTGTGTAAATTTAAAAGCCCGATGTTTCCATCAGGCTTCTTTTTTATCCATGTACACGTTTCATATAGTCTTGGTAACTTTCGGTATCCATGAGTTTTTTAGCGTTCTTGACGCGGTCTGCTGTTGGTGGTTTAACCCCTTCGAGGGAATAAGGAATTCCCAATTCACGCCATTTGAATTCTCCCATGGTGTGATAAGGTAGAATTTCAAACTTATCCACATTTTTAAGGGTCTTGACGAATTTACCAAGTTCAATCAAGTCATCATCTCTGTCTGTCAATCCTGGAACTAGCACGTGGCGAATCCAGACAGGTTTTCCAATATCTGATAGATACTGGGCACAAGCCAAGATATTTTTATTGGTTTGACTAGTGACAAACTTGTGCTGTTCTTCGTTGATTTCCTTGATATCCAAGAGGACCAAGTCAGTGACAGCCATGAGTTTGTCAAACTTCTCAAGGTAACGTGGTTTATTACGGAAAGGAAGGGCACAGGTATCCAAGGTACAGTGGATTCCGTGTTCTTTGGCCTTGGTAAAGAGGGCAATCAGGAAATCAATCTGCAAGAGGGCTTCTCCTCCACTGACTGTAATCCCACCCTTATTTCCCCAGAAACCGCGGTAGCGCAAGGCTTCTGTCAAGACATCATCTACCGTCCGTTCACGTGACTTATTGGACTCCATAGCCCAAGTGTCAGGGTTGTGGCAATACTGGCAACGCATGTGACAGCCCTGCAAAAAGACAATAAAGCGAATACCAGGCCCATCTACTGACCCAAAGCTTTCTGTCGAATGCACCATTCCTGTCACTTGTCCATAATCAATTGTTTCTTCAGACATATCGTTACCTTCCTTGAAAACGTTTTATAGTTTTATTATATCATGACTTGAAAGAAAAACAAGATTTTTGCCTATTTTTTAGAAAGCAATCTGTTTTTCAATTTCATTTTCAATTACTTATCATTTTATTCTTCAAAATCAAAGCCATACAAGGTTGCAAAGTAGTCCTCAGGGCGCTCTGCACGGCGGATTTGACGGGCTTTACCTTCTTCGGTATAGAGGATTTCCGCAGAACGAAGTTTGGCATTGTACTGGTAGCCCATTGAAAAACCGTGTGCACCTGTATCATGAATTACCAGCAAATCACCGATTTCTGTATGAGGCAGTTCGCGATTCACTGCAAATTTATCATTGTTTTCACAGAGTGAACCAACCACATCTACGACTTCAGCTGGTCCATCTGGATGGGTCACGTTAGTAATATGATGGTAAGCTCCGTACATAGCTGGACGCATGAGGTTGACTGCTGATGCATCCACACCTAGATAGGTACGGTAGGTTTCCTTCTTATGAGTGACTCTTGTGATCAAAGCACCGTGAGGGGCGAGCATAAAGCGACCCAATTCGGTGAAAATATTGATCTGACCAAGACCTGCTGGCGTAAGGACCTCTTCATAAACCTTACGAACCCCCTCACCAATCAAAGCAATATCATTTGGCTCCTGCTCAGGACGATAGTTAACACCAATACCGCCAGAAAGATTGATAAAGTCTAGCGAAATACCCAACTTTTCCTTGATTTCAACAGCCAATTCAAAAAGCTGACGCGCCAACTCTGGATAATAGAGATGGGTCACGGTATTGGACGCTAGGAAGGAGTGAATCCCAAAAGTCTTGGCTCCTTTTTCCTTCAAGATGGCAAAAGCTTCAAAGAGCTGGTCCTTGGTCATGCCAAACTTGGCTTCTCCAGGATTGTCCATAATGTCTGTTCCTAGCTCAAAAACGCCTCCAGGATTGTAACGACAAGAGATGATTTCTGGAATCCCTGCTGCACGCTCTAGATGTTCAATATCTTCAAATGCATCCAAGTTAATGGTTGCACCCAATTCACGCGCATAGGCATATTCCTTATCTGGCGTGTTGTTTGAAGAGAACATGATCTCAGAACCTGGAAAATCCAGTTTATGGCTCATCAAAAGCTCCACATAACTAGAGCAGTCCACACCACAGCCTTCCTCTTGGAGAATTTTCAAAATAGCTGGTGTTGGAGTAGCCTTAACTGCAAAATATTCCTTAAAGCCCTTGTTCCACGAAAAGGCTTGATTGACGGCTCTTGCCTTCTCACGAATTCCCTTCTCATCATACAAGTGAAAGGGAGTCGGGAACTCGGCAACAATCTTTTCTAAATCTTCTTTATTGATAAATGGTGTTTTCATAAGCTTCCTTCTATTCTATTTGCAAAGAAAGGCTGGGACTATCGTTCCAACCTTTAGTTCTATCTCTTATTTATCTTCGTCAAAGATATTGCCAACCTCAACATCGATGGCTTGGTTCTTGACATCAATATTGGTTACCTTCAAGAGTGACTTGTAGTCAAACTGCTTTTCGCGTTCTTCTTGAGCATTATCCGCAAAGACCGCTACACCAGCCAATTCTGAATCAAACTCACGCAAGAGACTGATCATCCCATTGACAGTTCCACCACCTTTCAAGAAGTCATCCACAATCAAGACACGGCTACCTGCCTTGAGACTACGTTTTGAAAGGAACATTTTCTCAATGCGGTCACCACTTGAACCGGATACATAGTTGACGCTGACAGTTGAACCTTCGGTAATTTTCAGGTCACGGCGCACAATAACAAAAGGAACATTGAGGACATTGGCAACTGCATTTGCAAGTGGAACACCCTTAGTCGCTACTGTCATAACCGCATCAATTTTTTGGTCCATAAAGCTCTTGGCAATAATGCGACCAATATTTTTCAAGATAGCTGGTGTGCTAAGCAAATCAGACAGGTAGATATAGCCACCTGGCAAGATACGGTCACTTTCTGACAACTTGGCACGCAAGTCTTCAACCATTTCCTTAGCATCCTGACTCGAAATAGACGGTGTAAAGATAACACCTCCGCCAGCCCCAGTTACAGTCTGGATGTGACCAATTTCGATTTCCTCAAAGGCTCGTTTGATAATCACGATATCTTCTGAGATGGATGATTTAGCAGATTCATACTTTTCAGCAAAAGTATTGAGACTAGTTAGTTTATAAGGATTATTAATCAAATAGTTGGAAATGACAACCATCCGATCACTTCTTCTTAATTTCATTTCTATTTCCCACTTCATTTAATTTTGATATTTTATCTATTATACCATATTCACATAAAAAAACGAACATTCTTATCCTAAAAAATGCTCATTTTTCTTAAATTATTAATCTAAATCTGGTTTATAGAAGGAACGATTGTCCATAGCGAAGATTTTATTGGTCATCTCTCCTTTATCCACCAAAGCAAGAGCAGTTGACATCATCATCATGCTTGCATCCAGATTGTCAATCATATGGATAATCTCTGCTTCCATAATGCGTGGACGGACTGGACTTCCATACTCAAGCAAGCCGTGATGACTGAGGATGACGTGACGAAGCAGAACGACTTCTTCCTTGGTATCATCAATGCCGAGTTCCATAACTGTCTTGGTAATTTCACTATCAATCAGAGCGATATGTCCAAGAAGATTACCTCGCACTGTGTACTCAGTCTGGTCTGGTCCCGTCAACTCGATGACTTTAGCCAAGTCATGTAGCATAATACCCGCATAGAGCAGATTCTTATTGAGTTGAGGATAGATTTCGCTAATGGCATCTGCCAAACGCACCATGGTCGCCGTATGATAGGCCAAACCCGTTTCAAAGGCATGATGGTTGGTCTTGGCTGCTGGATAAGAGTAAAATTCCTTATCATACTTGGTGTAGAGCTTTCGGACAATCCGTTGCCAAACAGGATTTTCAATTTTAAAAATCATTTGCGACATGTAGTCACGGATTTCCTTGACATCAACTGGCGACTTGACCTTGAAATCAGCTGGATCATTGGGTTCGCCAGGTTGAGGCAGGCGGAGAGTAATTTGATTGACCTGTGGAGTGTTGTTATAAACTTCTCGGCGTCCTTTCATGTGGACAACCTTGCCTGCTGTAAAGGCCTCAACGTTATGAGGTTGGGCATCCCAGAGTTTCCCTTCAATCTCGCCACTATCATCTTGGAAGGTAAAAGCTAGGTAGTTTTTCCCAGCGCGAGTTTGTCTCAGGTCAGCTGATTTGATTAGGTAAAAGCCTTCAAACAGCTCGTCTTTTTTCATGTGACTAATCTTCATATTCTTCCTCATTTTCTTGGAAATGGAGTAGATCAAGCGCAGGCTCACCTTCTGACAACTCAATGTGACGGAGCGTCCGCTCGATAGCTGTGGTACGACGGTTTAATAATTCATCAATATTGCCAGAGGCATGTTGGAGGTGTTTTTGTGCCTTGACCAGAATGCCACCAAACTTACCAAACTCGGTCTTAACACTGGCAAGAGTCTTACTGATATGGTCGGCACTCTTTTGGATATTTAGAGTTTTGAAGCCAACTGATAGGGAGTTAAGAAGGGCTGATAGGGTACTTGGACCTGCGACAATAATCTGCTCCTCCCGTCTCAAGTCATCAAAGAAGACCGGATTGCGGACGATTTCTGAGTAGAGACCTTCTGTTGGCACAAACAAAACTCCAAAATTGGTCGTTCGAGGCGGTGCTATGTACTTGTTCCTGATATCCTTGGCAAAGCGTTTGACGCTGGCTAGGAGCGACTTACGACAGCGTTCAATCTCACCCTTGTCACCTGCTTCATATGCTTCTTCTAGGCGGTAATAATCTGCCAGTGGAAACTTAGAGTCAATTGGTAGGTAGACGTATTCCTGATCGCCTTGTCCGGGTAACTTGATGGCGTACTCCACTCGTTCACTAGAGTTTTCAACCGTTGCATATTCTCGTTCATACTGGGCAGGGGTCATGATGTCTTCGATGATTTGCCCCAGTTGCAATTCTCCAAGAATCCCTCGCGTTTTGGTTCCAGAGAGAACCTTGTTAAGGGCGCCGACATCACGGGCAACTGTCTGCATTTCTCCAAGGCCACGATTGACCGACTCCAGTTGTTTGGAAACTGTCTCAAAGGAAGCCTGCAAGCGTGTCTGTAAGGTCTTTTCTAGTTTTTCCTCGACTGTTTGGCGCATTTGTTCCAAGCGTTGCTCATTTGATTCCTGCAAGGCTTGGAGACGTTGGTCAGTCTTGTCTCTGGTTTGGAGGAGATTATCTGTCATTTCTTGACGAACCTGAGTCAGACCTTGGTGCAATTCAATTCTCACTTCTTGCAAACGGTCACTGACAGACACTTCCAAATCTTTTTGATCTAACTGGCTGGCTTGTCTTGCTTGTTCAAAGCGGTAATCCAACTGGTCTGACAAGTGATCTGCCTGATCCTCCAAGATCTTACTTAGATGTTTTTCCTGCTTATCCTGCCTTTGCCAAATCAGAAAGATACCAGCTAGGTTGGCAATCAATAATAGAACAAGTAAACTTTCCATCCTACCTCCTGTCCTTGCTATGCAGCACGACTACATAGCCATCTGGGCAAGTCACCGACACTTCCCTATCTATATATTCGTTAGAAGCGTACACTTTTTTAAAGAAAAAATTTTCCTCTGTCAACTCATACTTGGCTCCGAGAATGGTAAGCTGGCTATCCCGAACTGGCATAAAGGCTAGATAGTCGTAGTCTGAACGAGGCTGTAGCTGACTGGTCCCTTCTGGACAATAGGCAATCAAATTTTGCCCATCCTCAATCGCTATCTGGCGCATATAAGGTACCAACTTGGGATTGCTAGGCAAAAAGACATTGGCCAGCATGTGATCAATACGGCCACCCAAAGCACCGAAAATAGTAACCTGAGCCTGAGGATTTTTCTCAAAAATAGTCACGAGAGCCAATTCCAGATCTGTATCATCCTTTTCTGGTCGGGCTTGAACAAAATGCTGGGCACGTTTTTGAATCAACTGACGCTCTTCTGCAGTGACAGAATCAAAATCTCCAACCGCTAGAGCGAGAGGAAAGTTTTCTTCCAAGACCCAAAGCGAGCCTCGATCCACACCGACAAAGCAATCAAAGTCTGTCCGGTAGTGACCGCGGTCTCCTCCTGCAAAAACGGCAACCCTAGTCCAGTTGTTTTCTGAGAGTTTGTACTCGCTCATTGACATCTCCCTTAAAGACATAGGAACCTGCTACAAAAACGGTCGCACCAGCTTCTTTAGCTTGAGCAATCGTTTTATCATCAATCCCACCATCCACTTCGATTTCAAAGTTCAAACCTTTTTCCTTACGAAGTGCAACCAACTCACGAACCTTATCCATGGTTTCAGGTAGAAAAGCTTGCCCACCGAAGCCAGGGTTAACTGTCATGACTAAGACTTGGTCAACTAGGTGAAGTACGTGCTTAATCGCCTCAACAGGCGTACCAGGATTGATAACAACAGATGGCTTGACACCAAGTGAACGAATTTTTTGGAGGGCACCATGAATATGAGGCGTTGCTTCCGCATGGATGCTGATGATATCTGCTCCCGCACGCGCAAAGTCTTCCAGATGATGCTCTGGATTAGCTACCATCAAGTGGCAGTCAAAGACCATCTTACTATGAGGGCGAAGAGCTTCGACCACACCTGCACCAAAACTGATTTGTGGCACAAAGTGCCCATCCATGATATCGATATGGGCATATTCTGCCCCAGTTGCTTCTAAGCGTTTGATTTCACGTTCAAAGTTGGCATAATCTGCTGCCAGAATTGACGGAGCAATCTTGTATTGAGACATAGGTTTCTCCTTATTTTGGAATTTTTTTGCTGACTTTTTTGTAGGTTTCTCTACGATTTTCAATTTCACTGAGGAATTGCAGGTAGTTGTCAAAACGGAAGCTGGCAATAGTCCCTTCTTCCACTGCTGGCTTCACTGCACAGGACGGCTCATGGGTATGGGTACAAGTACGGAACTTACAATCTCGGCTAACAGTAGCAATCTCTGGGAAGGCCTGATTGAGGTCTTCAGCCGTTGTTACTTCATAATCCAGCGATGAAAAACCTGGTGTATCTGCGATTTTACCCCCATTAAGGTTGTAAAAACTAACAGCTCGAGTGGTATGGCGCCCGCGACCCAGACTGTCTGAGATTTCTCCTGTTTCAAGATTGAGGTCTGGTGCGATTTTATTGAGAAGGGTTGATTTTCCAACACCTGTCTGCCCCATAAAGACTGTAACCTTGCCTGTTAACAAGGGCAGGAGTTCCTCTTTACTGGTCACAAAGTCATAGCCGATGTCACCATAGGTTTGTTGGTAAAAATCCAGTTCGCCTCTATCTTCCAACAAATCCATTTTAGAAATATAAACGATGGGATGAATGCCCTTGTGCTCCAAGAGAACCAAGAACCGATCCAGCAAATTGCTGTTAAATTCAGGTTCCTTGACGGACATGATTACTACAGCTTGGTCGATATTGACAATGGGCGGACGGACCAGACTATTTTTCCGTTCGTGAATCTTGAGAATATAGCCCTCTGAATTTTCCTCCGCAGAGAAATCTACCCAATCCCCAACGTAAGGAGTATGGCCTTTTTTACGGAAATTTCCACGCGCGCGCGTCTGATAAACCTGGCCATCACTTTCCACATAGTAGAACCCAGCCAAGGCTTTAATAATTTGTCCCTGCATCTTAGAGTCCTTGTCCTTTAAGCGCATCTGCTAGGCTGGCAAACTCTTCCAAGCTGAGAGCTTCCCCACGCACACTTGGTGACAAACCTGCTTGGTCCAAAGCCTTGGTCAGCTTGTCCTTGACCTCTTCAGTCTTGCCAAAGTAACCTGTCAAGTTATTCCACAAGGTCTTGCGGCGATGAGTAAAACTAGCCTTGGAAACCTTAAAGAAGAAGTTCTCATCTTCTACTGCTACGGCTGGCTCTGGACGACGCACCATTTTCAAAATGGCTGAGTCCACGTTTGGCGCTGGCACAAAGACAGTCCGAGGCACGATAAAGGCAACCTTGGCAGTCATGTAGTACTGCACCGCAATCGACAAGCTACCATAAGCCTTGGTATTCGGCTGGGCTGAAATGCGGTCCGCCACTTCTTTCTGCATCATAACAACAAACTCACTAAAAGGAATCCCACTCTCGATTAAGTGCATGAGAATAGGCGTCGTGATGTAGTAAGGCAAATTAGCCACTACCTTGATTGGCAGGTCAGGATTTTTAAAATTCTGGATATGTTGCGCCAAATCAACTTTAAGAATGTCCTCGTTGACCACGGTCACATTATCAAAATCACGCAAGGTATCTGCCAAAATCGGCACCAAACGGTGGTCGATCTCAAAGGCCATAACTTGAGCTGCACGCTCAGCCAAAAACTCCGTCAAGGCACCAATCCCTGGCCCGATTTCGATGACATTAACCTGGTCATCAATCTCAGCCGTATCCACGATTTTTTGAAGAATATTGGTATCCGTCAAGAAATTTTGCCCGAAGGACTTTTTAAAGGTAAAACCGTGACGCTCCAGCACTGCCTTGGTCACGCTATAATCTGCAATTCTCATCTATTCTCTTTTCTATTATCTGTTACTACTATTGTAACACATTCCCCTTGTATTTTGGGGGTGAAAATCATACCAAAAAACTATCTTCTCTCATGAAGAAAGATAGTCTTGAAAATCTTTAAAGGTGGACTTAGCGGTTCTCTCGAAACATCCGTTCGAAAAAATCAGCTTCTTTATAACTTCGATTTTCAGGTAGGGTCAAATCTACATCCTCCTCCACGTCGTCCACTGTCAGTTCAACCGTTTGAGGTAAATTTTTCAAACGATAATGCTTTTGCCTTTGCCCTTCAATACTAGCAAAATCAAGCAAATAGCCATTCACTCGGATTTGAACCAAAAGGAGATGATTGGTCATATTTTCCATGATGAGAATATCTTCTAAACCACCTCTGGCACTAGGATAATCAGATACCCTGCGAATACGGATTTTTTCACACATGAGCAAGCTCCCTCATATCAATGATTTCATCGGCCTTATTCCAGACTAGGGGATTATGGGTCGCAATGATGATAATTCGATTTTCATCTTTCAAGCCCACCAAGAGATTCATAACCTCCTCTGAATTTTCAGGATCAAGAGCTGCTGTTGGTTCATCTGCCAAAATCAAGGGTGGATTTTTCAAAATAGTCTTCGCAAGGGCAACTCGTTGAGCCTCTCCCCCAGATAAGGTATAAATTTTTTGTTCTAGATCCAAATACCCTAGATTAACTTTTTCTAAAGCCTCCACTTGCCTTTCCAAACGTTCTACTTTTGAGATTTTCTGACCAACAAAGCCCAAATCCAAATTCTCTTTGATTGATTGGTTTTCTAAGAGGCCAAAATTTTGAAAGAGATAGCCCATCTGGTCTCGAAAATACTCACGAGTGGGAATGGTTTTTAAATCTTTCCCCTGATAGAGAACCCTTCCTCCATCTATCTTTTCTAGTTTACCTAAGATATTCAGCAGAGTCGTCTTTCCGCTTCCACTCTTACCGATTAAGGCATAAACCTTGCCCTTCTCCAGCTTGAGGTTTAAACCAGAGAAAATCGCGCGGTCATTAAACTTCTTTTCCAATCCTTGAATATCAATCATCTTATTTTCCTTTCAATACTGCCATGCTACCAGCTTCTTCTTTTTTATCCTGTCTAACTAAAATCAACAGAGCGTTAAGCGTAAACAAAGCTACAACTAGAGCGCTAATCAAGCTATCTCCTGTCAAAACACTAGATAGGATTAGCCCAAGTAAGAGAACTCCTCCTTGCGCCAGTAAGTACTTGCCATGAAGCTCATAGATTGTCATACCAGAAAGACGTTTAATCATGATCTCCCGTCTAAACTGCTCAAAATAGAGAAGATTCATGGAATCAAATAACAAGATAGCCGTAGATAGAGTCAAAATAGTCCCAATAAGGAGAGAGTAGAACTCCATCCGTTTGTTATTTAGTACCTTGGCAAAAAATAGCTGGCTTTTTACCAAATAAGAGACCTTGTGATACAGACCTTGCTCTTTTAGAGCTGTGATGCTGTCTTGATATTGATCTAATTTCAAGGCACTATTAGCCGTAGTTCCCCATAACATCCCTGCAACAGGTCTTGTTCCAGTCGCTTGCGGCGTTAAAACTACAATAATCGGATCTTTTAGGTACTGGCGTGTCGTCTTGTACCCATCGTTATAGAGGAAGCGTTCCTGTCCTGTTTCTGTAAAAGCTAGCGTTACCTGTGGGAGGTAGTGTTTCTGACTCGTCACTTCTACACTTTCAGATGAAAAGTTTTGCAGGTAATCTGTAAATAATCCTTGATAGTAGGCAGACTGCTCTCGCAAGCTCTCAGGCAAGATCAGCCCAAACTCTCCCTCAGACAAGTTTTGCATCTTATCCATAAACTCTGAAGAAACGGTAATCTTTTCTTCTATCAGATAGCGCGGTGAGACATAGATGACATTCCCTGACGGTGTGTAGTCATTGAGACGATTGCCATCTAGGTCCACTTCTGCTCCATCTGAGAAATTGTCAACATTGCTCATAATATAAAAAGAGTCTGTATTGGCTAACCGTTCTTCAGTAAATGTCTGCCACTCACGATTATCCTTACGCATTCCTTCTTCATCGGCAAATGCACTAGACCAACCAAAGGATAGACGGTAACGGTCTGAGGACTGGCTCCATTTATCGCTAGCTCTCTCCATTTCCTGCATTTCACGGTAGTGGGGTAGGAGAGCAGTCGCACTCGAGCCGACCACCAGCACGGCCAAGAGTTGCCCCACCATCATCAATGTCATCATACGTTTGAGAGGGAGTTTCCCTTTCAATAGATCCACCAGACTATTTTCTTGTAAACCAAGTAGATACACGATACTTAATAAGGTAGAAATCCCTACCAAGGCCAATCCATAAAGCAAAAGACCAATGATGACCAGTTGTACCGTTGCCATAAACAAGGCACCTTGATACCAGAGAATCCCCAATCCCAAAAGACTGGATACCAGCACTGAGCAGATAAGCTGTCTCACATCTTCTAACACTGGTCTGAGAGCCACCCCAAACAAGCTCTCACCAGCTATTAAGCGAATCCCTGCTTGACGAAGGGACTTGATCCGATAAATCAGGGTCAGACTCATAAAGGTCAGCAGAAAAATAGCTAGACTCAGTAGCCCCATAGGGGTGGCCGCCAATAATAAGACTATCGAAAATGGATCTTCTCCATTCGAAACAAAGCCTTGATAACCAAGTTCTTTCAAGGTGGTCTGTAAACTCACTCCATCCAAACTTCCTGACACAATCAAGTAAGACCCTAATAAATCACTCGTTTCTGAACTCTCCTTGGAGGAAATGGTCAGACCTTCTGGAAGCTCTCCCTCACCATAAGTGGCATAGATAAAGCGTGTTTCTCCAGCTTCATTTGGCTCAACAATCCGACGGGCGATGAGACTATTATGCTCTACCGCCAAGTGACTCAAAGCCTCTGTCACCTCTTCGCGACTAGCTACTGGTTGATTTATCACCATTCCTGTCACATCAACAGAAGGATAGTTACCAAATAAAATCTCTTCTCGATGGTCAACGGAAGTTATCACCATATAAAGCGATACCAATACCATTGAAATCAAAATAAATAAACGTTTCATCATTTCCTCCAAAAAGTTACTTGGTCACTTAGTGAGAAGGTGACCAAGTAAAGCTAAACAATAGGGCTATACCATTCTAAACATTATAGTAGAATGCAACTTTCTCTCCCCAAGAAGTACGAATCCATGCACGAGAAGTCCCTCCAGCACCAGCATATCCCTTATCAGATGAACCAGTTTTTCTACTAACAACTGTTGAGCTATGATATTCTGAAGAGTGATAGTAGTTTGAGTAAGCACCTCCGTCACCTGAACCATACGTCCAGACACCACCATCTGGATACTTAACCGCGGCCGATACTACTGCTACACTTCCACCTAATGTTGCTGCAATGCTCGCTACAAGGGCTAATTTTTTAACTGTTTGTTTCATATTGATACTCCTCTATTTTTTATTTTATCATAAATATTTATTATATATTGTCCATTTTCTATTCAAGTAAAACTAAGTCATGGATCATAGACCTTTTCAAAGCAACACCTCATGGTATCCTCTCCTTATTTTTCTAATTTAGTCTATCAAGTTGTATTTATTATATGTTATGAATAAATTTTTTGAGACTAAGTAGACATAACTAAATTTTATTTAAACCACCAAGTAACTAAATAAAATAAACTAAAAAAGTTCATACTGTAATCTCCTTTCACATTTTTATTAATTATAAATTATTCTTAAATAAACTCAAAGGGCATCAATGTCCTTAAAATAGAACCATTTCGTGTCATTTTTAGCTTATATATAAAAAACAGTCCTAAAGACGAACTTTAGAACTATTTCAATACTAGAACAAGGACATTTTTGTCACTGATTCACTATGTTTATAAATATTTTTTTAAATCTTCTTGCCATTGTTTCTCCAACATAGTAACTAAATAAGAATTTTCTATTATATCAGCAAATAGCTTCGATTTCTGATAGAACTGTTCGGCAGAAACATAATCATTGTTTATTATTAGAGATAATTTCCACTCCAACATTAATATAATTGGTTTCTTCTGAAAATCTTGTGTTTTTTCCATTATATGATTAAGGCTAAAGATATAAGCTTCGAGTGAATCATAAGACGACAAATTATCCAAACAGGCTAGACCCGAAAACAAAGTGTTACTTAAAGCAAACAGATATTCTGGTGCAATTAATTCTACATGATTTGTCAAACGAACTAAAAACGAATGAATTCTGTTAATTTCTTCAATCTGATTTTGACCTTGTTTTATCTTTGTAAGCACTATAGCAAAATATAAGTTGATAACTTCTAATTCATTTATCAAAAACAATTCCTTATCATAAATTATTTTAAAATAATCGTCCAGTACGGTTTCCCCATATTCTGGTCGTCCGCTTCGAATAACATCTATCGTTGCTCTAGTAGCTTCAAACCATATTTTTTCCTCATTAGGAAGTTGCTCATAAAATAAATCCTCTATCTCTTCCAAACACGCTTCCTTCTTATCATACTCCTCTTCTTTACCATAGATTGGTTCACGTAAAATCTGGTATTTCAATTCTAAATAAGCAGAAGGAAGAGCTGAAAAATCCGGCATAAGGCTATAAGCTGGAACTCCTAACCGGCGAGCAATATAGTCTAACTTGGGCAAACTCGGTTGCGAAGCTCCACTTTCAATTCGCGACAGTTGACGAACTGTCAGTTCTTGCTCATCTCCACAAAAATCTGGACGACTAATTCCTTTTTCTATCCGAATCTCTTTAATTTTTTGACCAATTAACATTAGACGCCTCCTCTTCTACCTGCTTCGAAAAATACTGTGAAACTTAAAAAATTGTAACGGCTACATCTTTCCTACTCATAAGATTTCATAGCTTCTTCCACTTCTGCCAAGGTAACCCCAAACAACTCTAGGCGTTTGAGGAGTTGCTTGCCGTTGGAATAGCCAATTCGGAGAGCCTCTCCTAGATATTCTCGTCGCTTACGGCTATCTGCCCCTGCTAGAAAACCAAGGCGAATCAAGTCGCTACGACTGATATCAAACTGACTCTCATGTTCAAATTGTTCTGTCACCTGAGCTAGAGCCGTTTTCAGATCTTTATAGCTGGCATGCTCAATTCCCAGAGACCGCCCCTTGGTCTTGGACTTGGGAACAGCTTCATCTCGTTTGAGGAAGGCATGCTGAACTGTTGGGATGGCCGTCATAATCATGCGGCGAATCCGCTCCCCATTAAAATCTGGGTCTGTAAAGACAATGACTCCATGAAGCTCATGTAGACGCTGAATACGTGCAATATCTTGCTCATTGATGGCAGAACCTCGTGTCTCATAGGTCTCTACATCGAAGTAACGTTTGAGATTGGCCGTATCATCGCGCCCTTCAACCACGATGACTTGAGAAATTTTTTCTTTCATTACTTGCTGTCCAATCCAAAAATTCGTTCTGCATTTGCAGTCATTGCTGCCGATAACTCCTCGGTCGTCATGCCACGCAAATCCGCGATAAAATCTACTACATAGCGAGTATAGGCTGTTTTGTTTTCGCGACCCCGTTTAGGAACAGGAGCCAAGTAAGGCGCATCTGTCTCCACCAAAATCTTGTCCAAAGGAAGTTCTCTAGCTGCTTCTTGGATGTCAGTTGCTTTCTTAAAAGTCACCACTCCTGAGAAGGAAATGGTCATGCCAAGCTGGACAAACTTCTCTGCCCATTCAAGAGTTCCCGAAAAAGAATGCATGATACCACCTCGAGGGCCAACTCCCTCGCTCTTGATAATCTCATAGGTGTCTTCCAGCGCATCACGGGTATGGACAACAAAAGGCAAATCCAAGTCCTTAGATAGCTGAATCTGACGCCGAAAAACCTGCTCCTGCACCTCTTTTGGCGCTGTCATCCAATGGTAATCCAAACCAATCTCACCCAAGGCAACTACCTTTGGATGCTTGAGCTTATCAAGCAAGTAGGCTTCAATCTCCTCCGTGTAAGTCCCCGCTTCTGTAGGATGCCAACCAATAGTCGCGTAGAGTTGGTCGTACTCATCCACCAACTCCAAAGCACGCTCAATCGTCGGTTTATCAAAACCAACAATATTCATCTGTGTCACACCCATCTCAGCAGCCAAGGTAATTTCTTCTGCCTCACGACCTGCAAATTCTTCTACATTCAAGTGTGTATGTGTATCAAAAATCATCTCTTCTAACCTCGTTTTCTATCTACTATTATAGCAAAAAAACTGACCTCTCTCCTCATCTGTACAAAATATTCTAAAATCCATCGTCCTCTCTTGACGCTATTTTCTCAAAGCAGTATAATAGCACTTATTGAAATTTTCAGTAAAGGAAAATACCATGTTTACAAAATTAAAACAGACTTTTATCGGTCGTCCTCTCAAGTCCTTAACCGAAGGCGAGGGGGGACTGCTGGGAAAAATGCAGGCCTTGGCCATGTTGTCAAGCGACGCTCTATCTTCCATTGCCTATGGGCCTGAGCAAGTAGTCCTCGTCTTGGCTAGTCTCTCTCCTCTTGCTATATGGTGGAGCCTTCCTATCGGCCTTTTTGTCCTCCTACTTCTGGCCAGCCTGACCGTTTCCTACCGTCAAATCATCCATGCCTATCCTCAAGGAGGAGGGGCCTATATGGTTACTCGAGAAAATCTATCTCCCGAGCTAGGCTTGATCGCTGGAGGTAGTCTGCTGGTTGACTACATGCTGACTGTGGCGGTATCGGTATCATCTGGAGCGGACGCTATCACAGCAGCTCTCCCTGCCCTCCACCCTTACAACCTCCACATTTCCATTTTTCTAGTTTGCTTGCTTATGCTCTTGAATTTACGGGGCTTAAAAGAATCTGCCAGTTCACTGATGATTCCTGTCTATCTCTTTATCATCAGTACTGTCTTTCTCTTGCTCTACGGAATCTTTCAACTAATGACAGGGTCTCTCAGCTATCAGGCAACTTCACCTATTGGGCATGCTGTTCCGAGCCTGTCTATCGTTCTCATTCTAAGAGCCTTTACCAGCGGCTCTGCCTCTCTGACAGGAGTTGAAGCTATTTCAAATGCCGTTCCCTTTTTCAAGGCTCCGAAAGAAAAGAATGCTGCTCAGACCTTGACCATCATGGCCTTGATTTTAGGTTTTCTTTTTGCAGGCATTACCTTCCTAAACTACTGGATGGGGATTATGCCTCAACACGGAGAAACTATTCTTTCACAGATGGCTCAAGGCATCCTTGGTAATTCCTTCTTAGGTCACCTTGGCTATTATATCTTCCAATTCTCCACAGCCTTGATTTTGGCCGTAGCTGCAAATACTGGCTTTTCGGCTTTCCCTATGCTGGCTTACAATATGGCTAAAAACAAATACATGCCCCATCTCTTTATGGAAAAAGGAGACCGCCTAGGCTACTCCAATGGAATTTTAACTCTGGCTTTTGGGGCTATGATTCTTCTTCTCATTTTTAATGGCAATACAGAACGCTTGATTCCTCTTTATACTATCGGGGTCTTCGTTCCCTTCGCCCTATCTCAGACTGGGATGATTCGTCATTGGAAAAAGGAAAAAGGAGCAAATTTCTTAAAACCTGCTCTTGCTAATATCCTTGGGGCAATCATTTGCTACGCGATTGTACTAATCTTGCTCTTTTTCCGTCTCAGTGATATCTGGCCTTTCTTCCCGATTATTCTCGTACTCACTCTACTCTTCTTGGCGATTCACAGTCATTACCAAAAAGTGGCCCAACAACTACGTCTCTATGAAGGCATCGAAAAACGTACCTACGACGGCAATCTGGTTCTGGTCCTAGTAGGAAATGTCACCCGAGTCAGTGTCGGAGCCATTAACTACGCTCAAAGTATCGGTGACGAAGTCCTAGCCATGCATATTTCTACCAAGGAAACAGCAGAAAAAGACCAAGAAATTCTCCAAGAATTTGCCGATTACTTCCCAACCATTACTCTGAAGAACATCAAGACCAGCTACCGCGACATCATCACCCCTACTGTCAAGTATGTTAAACGAATCTCTGAGGAGGCCCAGAGAAAGAACTATACAGTCACTGTCCTCGTTCCCCAGTTTATCCCTAATAAACCTTGGCAAAATATTCTACACAATCAAATGAGCCTCAAACTCAAATATGCACTCCGTTGGCACCAAGATGTCGTTGTCGCTAGCTACTCTTATCACTTAAAAGAATAAAGAAAAGGCCCTACCAGAAGCAAGAAGCGTCTGATAAGGCCTTTTTCTGAATCCAGCCACTATGCTTATACTCAATGAAAATCAAAGCGCAAACTAGGAAGCTAGCCGCAGGCTGCTCAAAACAGTGTTTTGAGGTTGTGGATAGAACTGACGAAGTCAGCTCAAAACACTGTTTTGAGGTTGCAGATAGAACTGACGAAGTCAGCTCAAAACACTGTTTTGAGGTTGTGGATAGAACTGACGAAGTCAGTAACATACCTACGGCAAGGCAACGCTGACGTGGTTTGAAGAGATTTTCGAAGAGTATTAACTGAAAAGCATGACTAGGAATATCATTGAATATGGTTAGCTAAATCTTCCTGAGCTTTTTTATTTGACTCAGCTTTTTCTTTTAGCCATTTTTCATAGAGTTCCTGGTACTGTTTAGCAGTTACTGGCTCTTTTTGCAGTTCAACATATTTGTAGTTGTCAGCATCTCCTTTGTGTCCAACGAATGAGAATGGACCTGTAAACGGTACAGTCTTACGGAAGATTGGGTTGGCTCCACCACTTTGAACTGGTAGGAAGAGGGCACTATCTGTCAACCAAGCTTGGGCTTCAGCATATTTTTCATAGCGAGCTTGAGTATCTGTGATTTCCGCATCAGCCTGATCCAAGAGTTTCTTGTAGTCAGCAAGACCAATCTTATCCTTAACCTCCTTGTCTTTTCCTTCAGACAAGCCCATGTTTTTCAACTGAGAACCTGTCTCTGGATCAAGGATGGCTAGGTAAGTCTTAGGATCTGAGTAGTCTCCACCCCATCCTGAGATGTCAATATCGTAGTCTTTTTGTTCTGCTGTATCTGCAAAGTAGGTTGCTTGGTCTTTTTCATCTGGAGAAAGTTGGATAACATCAATGACCACATTCTCCTTACCAAGGGTTTCTTCCACTGTTTGTTTGAAAGATCCGGCCTGCTGCACATCTAATTTAGCAGTCTGGTCAACTGGCATATCCAAATGAATTGGGAAAGTTACTCCCTGTGCTTGCAGACTTTCTTTGGCCTTGGCAAACTTCTCTTTGGCCTTTTCAGGATTCAAGAAAGCTTGCTTACCATCGTTTAGATTGATATTTGCCCAATCTTTACCATAGTTGACAATTTTCTCATTAACAACATCACCGAAGTTCTTATCACCAACTTGGACAAAGTCACTTGGTGTAACTGTGTTACGCAAGATACGGTCTGCTCCATCTTCACCATTTGTCTGTGCTGCATAAGCATGACGGTCAAAGGCAAAGTTAATGGCCTGACGAAAATCTTTATTCTGCATAGCTGCGCGTGAATCTGTCTTTTCCTTATCAGACTGTTTCATAGTTTGCTTGTAGCTTTGACGATTAACGTTGAAAAGATAATAGAAAGTAACTGAGTTTTGCGGTGTGTAGGTAATCTTGTCCTCATTTCCCTTCTTGAGTTCAGCAAAGACTGAACTTGTTGGGAAAATACGGCCATCTGTATAATTACCATCCAAGAAACCTCTAGCAATGCTGTCTTGGTCAGAACCGTCAAAGAAAGATAGTTTCACTTTCTCAATTTTGACCTTGTCCTTATCCCAGTAATTAGGGTTTTTATCAAACTCAATCAAAGATTTTGATGAGAAAGATTTAAACAAGTACGGACCATTTGACAAGATGCTTGATGGTGTCACACTTCCAAAGTCATCTCCCTTAGACTTCAAGAAGGCTTCATTTACAGGATTAAGGATACTTGCTGTTGTTTTAGAGTTCCAATAAGTCTCAGGTTGGTTGAGAGTGTATTGTAGCGTGTAATCGTCCACTGCCTTAACACCAACAGTTCCAAAATCAGATGATTTTCCTTCAACATAGTCTGCTAGACCCTTGATAGAGTCTTGTACCAAGTACAAGTTTTCAGCCTTTTTATCAGCCGCATACTTGAGACCAGTAACAAAGTCATGAGCTGTTACGTCCGCATACTCTTCTCCTTCTGAAGTGTACCATTTAGCTCCCTGACGGATCTTATAAGTGTAAGTCAAGCCATCTTTTGACACTGTCCATGACTCAGCCATAGATGGGATGAGATTGCCATACTGGTCATTTTCTAACAAACCATCAATCAAGTTGGTTGTAATACTAGATGTAGAGTCTCGTGTAGAGGTAATGTAATCCAAGGTATCAGGGTTGCTGACAAAGATATAAGAATATGTCTTGTCTGCATTGCTTGATTGGGATGACCCGCATGCCGCTAGAGCTAGACCTGCTGTCAAAGCCATAGCTCCAAAAAGCATAACTTTTGATTTCTTCATGATTATTCTCCATTTTTTACAGTATGTGAAATATTATACACTATTTGAGCAAAAATATAAAGTATTTTGAACTTTTTTACAAAAATAAAAATCAGTAGACTCGAGTTCCTACTGATTTTTGATATAATTCGTTTGGATTATGCAGCCAAAACTTTGCGTCCTTTACGACGACGAGCTGCCAATACGCGACGACCGTTTTTAGTTGACATACGGTTACGGAATCCGTGTTTGCGCGCACGACGAAGTTTACTTGGTTGATAAGTACGTTTCACGATGAATACCTCCTCATAGATTTTGTATTCGTTTAGCCGGCTATAAAGTGATCAGTTACTAAACATACTTTACTATTCTATCTGATTCTTTTACTTTTGTCAATAGCTCTAGGCAAATGTTTCCAGCTTTTTCGAATGTAAGCCCTATCTACGATACTGTTTCAAGAAACGAGTCATCTTGTCTTGAATTTGGGCTAGTTCATCAACACGAGGAAGGTAAACGATACGGAAGTGATCTGGTTCCTGCCAGTTGAAGCCTCGACCATGAACCAAGAGAACCTTTTCCTGCTTCAAGAAATTAAGGACAAACTGCTCATCATCATCGATACGGTACATATTACGGTCTATTTTAGGGAAGATATAGAGCCCTGCCTTGGGTTTAACAGCAGAGAGACCTGGAATCTCTTGAATAGCATTGTAGATGAAATTTCTTTGCTCGTAAATTCGTCCACCAGGAAGGAGCAATTCATCGACTGATTGGTGACCACCCAAAGAAGTTTGTACGACTTGTTGGGCCAAAACGTTAGAGCAAAGGCGCATATTGGACAGCATATTGAGACCTTCGATATAGCCTTTAACATGTGTCTTAGGTCCAGACAAGACCATCCAACCCACACGGAAACCAGCGATACGGTGGGATTTTGATAGACCATTCATGCTAACACAGAAAACATCTGGCGCCAGGCTCGCCACAGGCGTATGCACATGCCCATCCATTACCATGCGGTCGTAGATTTCATCCGCAAAGATAATCAAATCATTTTGACGGGCAATCTCAATAATCTCCAACAAGAGTTCCTTAGGATAAAGAGCTCCAGTTGGGTTGTTTGGATTGATAAGGACGATTGCCTTGGTATTGGAAGTGATTTTTGACTTGATATCATCAATATCTGGATACCATTCTGCAGCTTCATCACAGATATAGTGAACGGCATTTCCTCCAGCTAGGCTGACAGCTGCTGTCCAGAGAGGATAGTCTGGCATTGGCACTAAGACTTCATCCCCATTGTCCAAAAGCCCCTGCATGGACATGACAATCAACTCACTGACACCATTTCCAAGGTAGATATCATCAATATCTACGTTTGGGAATTTCTTCAATTGGCAATACTGCATGATAGCCTTACGGGCTGAGAAAATCCCTTTGGAGTCAGAATAACCTTCACTATCACGCGCATTCATAATCAAGTCATGAATGACCTCGTCTGGCGCTGTAAAACCAAATTCTGCTGGATTTCCTGTATTCAGACGTAAAATCTTTTCTCCATTTGCTCGCATCCGCATGGCTTCTTCCAAAACAGGACCACGGATATCATAAGCAACATGCTCTAACTTACTAGATTTGTTATATTCTTTCATCTTGTTTCCTCAATTCATCAGGATAGTAACATTATACCACTAGAAAGAAAATGCGACAAGTTTACTGAAATGTGTTACTAAAATCCTACAGAAGAAAAACCTCACTAAAAGCGAGGTCAATACAGGGGAGATAGCAGGTATTTTGCGAAAAAACACATTACATACCAAAAGATAAACCTAGAAAAAGCAAGCCTAAAAAGGAGTCATAAAGAAGATTGAACATGAGGAAAAGCCCCCATATCATCAAGTAATCCCAACGCCCACTTCGTTTAGCGACTAGGAATAATACCAAATGGTAGAGTAAATGAAAGACTAAAAAACCAATAAAACCTGGATAGAGAAGCGGAATCAGTTTCTCTAATTGCCAGATCATGATAACTTCTAGCAAGACTGAAACTAGGATGATTCCATAATAAAGGAAATTCGATTTTTTTGTTTCTTGAAAAGCGTTTTTCATCATTCTCCCTCCCTTCACTTCTTTCCTGCTATCCTTTCTTTTATTTTATCATATATTTATATAGATTTTAATCGCTAACATTCTTTTGAAAAATACTTTTTTTGCTTTACTTCTATAGTGAAAAGGTTTACAATTATAGTAAGAAAATTTCAGGAGGTTTCATTATGGCACAACGTTACCAAAATATCATGGTCGCAATCGATGGTTCTAAAGAAGCAGACTTGGCTTTTGTCAAGGGAGTTCATTCTGCTCTACGAAACGACGCTAAACTCACCATCGCACATGTCATTGACACACGCGCACTCCAAAGCGTATCCACCTTTGATGCTGAAGTTTACGAAGAACTCCAAGTCGACGCTGAAAGTCTGATGAAAGAGTACGAAAAACGTGCTAAAGATGCTGGTGTGGCAGATGTTCATATCGTCATTGAAATGGGAAATCCAAAGACCCTACTGGCACGTACTATTCCCGATGCTGAGGAAGTGGACCTCATCCTCGTTGGCGCAACTGGTCTCAACGCCTTTGAACGCCTCTTGGTCGGTTCTTCATCTGAATACATCCTCCGCCATGCTAAGGTTGATTTGCTGGTTGTGAGAGAACAAGAAAAAACCTTATAACCATCAAGAAAAGGAGCCCCCAGCTCCTTTTTGTTTACTGTTTATTTCTCTCTTTATGGCGTTCATAAGCCTTGAGCTGACGCTGCAGTTCCTTTTTAATAGCAGGTTCTGGAGCATATTTTTCTTCCCAATCATCTGGCTTTAAGATTTTGTGGGTCACTGGATCAAAATGAGCCTTGCCATCTGGGAAAATTTTCCCCATATTGGCCTGATGGACAATATCAAAAATACGTTCTGGGTCCACCCCCATCAAAACAAAACTACCATAGGTAAAGTAAAGCGTGTCAATCAGGGCATCCACTTGCCCCACCAAATCTTCCTGGGCTGGCGTCTTCTTAGCTACTTTATCTGCTGCCTTATCAAGAGCCTGATGAAGTTGCGATAGAGCTTGACCAAAGTCCTCTTCAGAAGGACTGGCCGCTCGAACAAACTCCACCAATTCTTCTATTTTAAAACCAGCCCTGTGGGTTGCACCTTCTAAATCCCAAGCTCGAGGTTCTTCTTGAGTTCGTTCATCCATCATGTGGTGGAAGGTCTTGACCTTATTGAAATGATAGTCACGGCTGACAAAGACTTTTTCTGAAGCCAAAACACCAAAATGTTCCAAGGCCTTGTGAATTCCGTCTTGCTGATTGCTGGTAGTGATATGCTTGGCAACTTCCTTGACACTGCTACTACCATTTCCCATAGCGACCGACATACCCACACCTGCAAGCATTTCTAGGTCGTTATCTGAGTCACCAAAGGCCATCACTTGGTTGAGGTCAAAGCCATATTCTTTCCCAACTCTGCGAATACCTTCCAATTTAGAATTACCTTGATTGATGACATCCGCTGCAAATGGATTACTACGTGTCAATTTCAAGTCTTCAAAATCAGCTGCTGCCTTCTCAGATTCTTCTGGCGTCATCAACATCAAAACTTGGTAGATAGGCTGATTCATTAGATCAAGCAGGTCTTCTTCCTTTTGGGGAACAACCTTGCTGACCATACGATTAAAGGAATGACTCACCGTCCGAGTTAAAACAGAGGGAACGAAGCGACTGATTCGTTGGGAAAACGAACCCAGACCAAAAGACATGATTTTGGAACCCAGCATGGCATCCTTGGTCCCTAGGGCAATCTCCTTGCCCTCTTTTTTAGCATACGTAATGAGCTGGCGCAAATGTAACTTGGAAATTGGGCTCGTGAACAAGACTCTGTCTTTAGTAAAGATATACTGGCCATTATAGGTTACCGCAAAATCCAGATTCAAATCGTCCATCAATTCCTTAACAAAAAAAGGTCCTCGCCCTGTCGCTACACCAACTAGCACCCCTTGTTCTTTGACAATTTTAATCGCGTCCTTAGTGGATTTCAAAACACTCTTGCGATCGTTGACCAAGGTTCCATCGATATCAAAAAAAACAGCTTTGACTTCCATCCTATCCCAATCTCCCCTTTTGTGATACAATGATTATACCACATTTCAGAAAGAGTGAGTAAATCATGCCTAAGAAAATCCTTGTTTTACATACAGGTGGGACTATTTCCATGCAGGCCGATGCTTCTGGCGCTGTTGTGACTAGTTCAGATAATCCCATGAACCACGTGTCCAACCCACTTGAAGGAATCCAAGTCCACGCCTTGGACTTTTTTAACCTGCCAAGCCCTCATATCAAACCCAATCATATGCTAGCCCTCTACCAAAAAATTAAAGAGGAAGCTGCTAACTACGATGGAGTGGTGATCACACACGGGACCGATACTTTAGAGGAAACAGCCTATTTCCTTGACACCATGGAAGTTCCCCACATGCCAATTGTTCTAACAGGAGCCATGCGCAGCTCCAACGAACTCGGCAGTGACGGTGTTTATAATTATCTGAGTGCTTTGCGGGTAGCTAGCGATGACAAGGCTGCTGACAAAGGAGTTTTGGTCGTTATGAACGATGAAATCCACGCTGCCAAGTATGTTACCAAAACGCATACAACCAACGTCAGCACCTTCCAGACTCCAACACACGGTCCACTTGGTCTGATTATGAAACAGGAAATCCTCTACTTTAAAACAGCTGAACCTCGTGTTCGCTTTGACCTTAATCACATACAAGGCTTAGTCCCTATCATCTCTGCTTATGCTGGTATGACAGATGAGCTGATTGATATGCTTGATTTGGAACAGTTGGACGGTTTGATTATCCAAGCCTTCGGAGCTGGTAATATTCCCAAAGAAACGGCTGAAAAGTTAGAAAGCCTTCTGCAAAAAGGAATCCCAGTCGCCCTTGTTTCACGATGCTTTAACGGTATTGCGGAACCTGTTTATGCCTACCAGGGCGGGGGCGTGCAGTTGCAAAAATCTGGTGTCTTCTTTGTTAAAGAACTCAACGCCCAAAAAGCCCGCCTAAAGCTCCTCATTGCCCTCAATGCCGGACTAACAGGACAGGCTTTGAAAGACTATATGGAAGGGTAAGTCTCTTCTCTAAAAACAAATCAGGAAATCTTCACGATTCCCTGATTTTTTCTATTTACGTTTTCGTGTTGAGCGGCGTTCTGTCAAACCATGAGGTAAGAGAACTTCACGTTCTTCCAACTCTTCCTTGTGCATAATCTTAGTCAGCATACGCATGCTAATAGCACCAAGGTCATAAAGAGGTTGGGCAATAGTGGTTAAGTTTGGACGGGTAAAGCGAGAGACTTGTGAATCATCACTAGTAATGATTTCAAACTCTTCTGGTACTGACACACCCTTATCAGCAAGGCCGTTCAAGACACCTGCTGCCAACTCATCACCTGTTACAACTGCTGCAGTTGCATTTGATGAAATCAAGCGTTCTGCCAAGGCATAACCGTCTTCATAAGTGTATTTAGATTCAAATACCAATCCTTCGCTATAAGAAATACCTGCTTTTTTCAAGGCTTCCTTGTAGCCAACCAAACGAACCTTACCATTGATATCATCCACTAGTGGACCGCTAACGAAAGCAATGCGCTCATTTTCTTTAGCAAGGTAGGTCACTGCATCAATCGTTGCTTGTTTGTAGTCAATATTGACACTTGGAAGTTGATGTTCTACATCCACTGTCCCTGCAAGAACAACTGGTGTCCGAGAGCGAGAAAACTCTGAACGAATTTTTTCAGTCAAGTGGTAACCCATAAAAATGATACCATCCACTTGCTTAGAAAACAATGTATTGACAACCGAAACTTCCTTGTCATCATCCTCATCACTATTGGCAAGGACGATGTTATACTTGTACATTTCAGCGATATCATCAATCCCTTTAGCAAGCGTTGAGAAATAGCCATTGGTAATATTGGGAATCACAACTCCGACAGTGGTTGTCTTTTTACTTGCAAGACCACGCGCTACTGCATTTGGACGGTAATCCAAACGGTCAATCACCTCAAGCACTTTTTTTCGAGTATTCTCTTTTACATTCTTGTTGCCATTGACTACACGGCTAACTGTCGCCATTGAAACTCCTGCTTCACGGGCGACATCATAAATCGTTACTGTATCGTCTGTATTCATTCCATTTCCTTTCTATATCATACCTCACGAGACTCCAAAAAAAGAGACGGTATGAAAATTTCGTTTTCATGATTCTACTTATTCCATTTTATCACTATTTGTAAACACTTTCAAGCGTTTTTTGAAGATTATTTGAAAAAATTTCATAGGAAGCTATGTTTATGAAGAAAAAATCGCCTTTTCTTGATTTTTAATCCTATTTGCTGTATGATAAGGGAAAAGAAAGGGGGAAGAAATATGGCTTTTACCAATACCCATATGCGGTCAGCTAGTTTTGGCATTGTTACCAGCTTGCCTGATGATGTTATTGACTCTTTTTGGTACATCATCGACCACTTCTTAAAAAATGTCTTTGAATTGGAGGAGGAACTCGAGTTTCAATTGCTTAATAACCAAGGAAAAATTACCTTCCACTTTTCAAGTCAACATCTCCCTACAGCCATTGATTTTGACTTTAACCACCCTTTCGACCCTCTTTATCCCCCGAGAGTCCTGGTTTTAGATATGGACGGTAGAGAAACTATCCTCCTCCCAGAAGAAAATGACCTATTTTAAAAACTCTAGCCTTCAGTTGCAAGTGACTGAAAACTAGAGTTTTTTCTATTGTTTCAAAGCATTATACAAGTTGCGGATCGGTTGCTTTAATGTCGGATGGATAAAATGAGGCGCAATTTCCTGTAAGGACTCAAGGACAAAAAGGCGTTCCGCTATATAAGGATGAGGCAAGATGAGGTCGTCTGTATAAAGAATCTGATCCTCCACAAGGAGCAAGTCCAAATCAATCAAACGAGGCCCCCAATGTACTTCTCTCACCCGTCCCATCTCTGACTCAATGGCTAACAAGGTCTCTAATAGAACTGGGGCAGGCAACCAGGTTTCTACCTCAACCACTTGATTAGCAAAACTATCTTGCTCGACACCTCCCCAAGGCTCCGTCGTCAAGACACTGGACTCTTTGAGAATATGGATACCTCGATTTCGCATTTTCTCAATGGCTTGTTTCAAGTTTGCTTGTTTATCTCCCATGTTGCTTCCTAGCGCGATAAAGGCTCGCTGTTTGCGACGGTGGATGGTTACTGAGCAAGTATCTAGTGGCAAATGCACTGGCGCCCAAGGTTTTTTGAGTTCCAGCTTCATTTCTTGGACAAGAGGATAAGCCTCAAAGGTACGTTCTACTAGTTTGTAGGCTACCGTTTCAATCAAATCCTCAGTGCTCTCCTGAAACCAAGTCGTCCACTGCTGACACAATTCTCCGTAATGGACAGAGGCTGTTAAATCCAAGTCTGTAGCCGCCTTGGTCATATCATAGGATAAGATGGCTGAAACGACAAACTTCTGCCCCAATTCTTTTTCACTAGGAAAAAGACCATGATAGGCAAAAATTTCCAAATCTTTAATCTGCAGTTGATCCATAATGATTCCTTTCTAGAAAAATCCGCTTGAAGCGGATTCTTTTTATACTCAATGAAAATCAAAGTGCAAACTAGGAAGCTAGCCACAGGCTGCTCAAAACACTGTTTTGAGGTTGCAGATGAAAGCTGACGTGGTTTGAATTTGATTTTTTAAGAGTATTATAGTCCCATTAAACGATAAGCTTGGTCGCGGAGATCCTTATCTGTTTCAAATAGACCACGAGCTACTGTCGTCAAGGTTGCAGTGCCTGGTTTTCTGACACCACGCATGCTCATACACATATGTTCCGCCTCAATGACAACAAAGGCTCCTTTAGCACCTAGATAGTCCATCAAGGCATCGGCCACTTCGATATTCAAACGTTCTTGAATTTGTGGTTTTTTCGAATAAACTTCAACCGTACGAGCTAGCTTAGACAAACCTGCCACACGACCATCTGGAATGTAGGCAATATGTGCTCTCCCATAAAATGGTAGAAAGTGGTGTTCACACATGGTATGGAAAAAGATATCCTTTTCTACCACCATATTATCGTCAATAATCTCAAAGGATTTTGACAAATGTTCCTCCGCTGTTTGACCAAGACCTGAAAAAATCTCTTGGTACATACGACCCACACGAGCAGGTGTTTCCTGCAAGCCCTCGCGGTTAGCGTCCTCTCCGACGGCCTCGATAATCATTTTTACAGCTGCTTCAATCTTTTGTGTATCCATTTTCGTTTTTCCTCTCCATCAGATAGGCTCTCACTTGGCTCAAGAAATACAAGGAACCCGTGACAATCCTAACTGTTTGTTTCTCTTCTTTTTTATCTGTCAATTTCTGCTCTAGAAAATCCTGCCAACCTTGGTAGCTGAGATTTCTAGACTTAGCTGCCTCTTCCAGCACGCTTTCATCAGTCGCCCGACTATCGTCAAAATGTGTCAGAGTAAGCTCGGTATCTGGGATTTGCTCCAACAAATCCAACATATCCTCCAAGGCCTTGGTTTTGATACAAGTAAAGAGGATTTCCTTACGATAATTCGCAAAGCGTTCTTGCAAAGTTGCTAATAAAGCCTTGATAGCATGGGGATTGTGGGCTCCATCCAAAATCATCAAGGGTTCTCTTGACACGATTTCCAAACGCCCTGGCCAACTTGTTTCTTCCAAGGCTTGAGCAAGCAAGTGATTGCTTGCTAGTTCTCGACCTTCTTCTTGACAAAAAGTATCAAGTAAAGCTATGGCCATCCCAGCATTCTCTATCTGGTGCAAACCAAGCAGGCCAGTCTGGAAGCGACCTTGTCTGACAACACTTGTATAGTCAAAGACTTCGCCTGTAACCACACTCTTTTGATGGCTGATCTGATAATCTGCCCCGTATGCAAGTCTCGGCGCATTTTTATCTTCCGCAATGCGGTCAATCACAGCCAAAGCTTCTGGAGCAATACGCCCTGTTACCAAGGGAATCCCTTGTTTGATAATACCTGCCTTCTGCTCTGCTATGGCCTCCAAAGTGTCACCAAGTAGGGCTACATGATCCAATCCAATAGTCGTAATTCCTGTCAAAATGGGCTGGCAAACATTGGTACTATCCAAAAGTCCACCCATGCCCACTTCCATGATAGCCACATCTACTTGCTCTATGGCAAAGTAGTCATAGGCTATGGCTGTGATAATCTCAAACTCGGTTGTGCCCTGTAAATTAGCGGCCGCTTCTCCCTCCAACAAAGACTGATAGTCTGCCATGAGGGCTTCTAGTCTAGCCTCTGGGATAGATTCCCCATTGATGCTAATCTGATCTGTGTAATGAATGAGATAGGGCGAGCTAAACACGCCAACTCTCAGCCCTAGCTTTTCTAGCATCTTTTTCAAAAAAGCAATGGTCGAACCCTTGCCATTGGTCCCTCCGATATGGATGACCTTGAGTTTGAGATGGGGATTGCCACGCAAAGCTAATAGTTCCTCCATTCGTTCCAAGCCAAAATGCGGTTGGTCCGTCCGGTAGTTAGCAATCCACTGATTGTTTTGAATTTCTTTCATCTTATTTATATTGTTTTAAATCTAAATCTTCCGCTTCATCAGCCAGACGAATGGCGGAGGCAATTTCAACTGCCATCCTGTGACTAACTACATCATGCACGCGCACCACTTCCACACCCTGTCTCGCAGCGATACTGGTTACATGAGCCGAAGCCGTATCTCGATTGCGGAAACCAAGTTCCGTCTCAGGATTGACTTCAAAACCACTTTCTTCAAGGATATTGATGACAAACCGCTTGCGCGACACTCCAAGAAAGATTGGATAGCCCTTCTGATGTAGTTTATCCAGGTCCCGTAAAAGAAGCAGATTTTCTTTCTTGGTCAGACCAAATCCAATCCCTGGATCCAGCAGGATATTTTCTGGTGCAATACCAGCTTCCTCTGCTCTCGCTAGTGCTCGTTCAAAGAAAGCCTCCATCAAGTCTTCGATTGGCAATGTTTCAAAGTCAGCTAACTCTTCCTCTGTAAAAGCTTGACCAAAACCAAAATGAGGAAATATAAGCGAGCTAGGGTGCTGAGGTCGCGCCATGACTGGATTAAACATGATGACCACTTTCGCTCTCGCTTCAGCTACCACATGGGCCATTTTTTCATCACCCATGAAACCAGTGATATCATTGACTAGATTAGCACCAGCAGCCAAAGCAGCCTCTGCCACCTGACTTTTCCAAGTATCGATAGAAATGAGGACATCACTTTCCTTGCGAATCGCTTTAATCACTGGAACAACACGCTGGATTTCCTCTTCTATCTCAACATAGCTGCTTCCCGGCCGAGTCGATTCTCCGCCGATATCTAGCATACTAGCCCCTTCTGCTATCAATTTACGAGCCTGCTGGAGTGCTTGCTCAAGAGCAAAAAATTGACCACCGTCCGAAAAGGAGTCTGGGGTTACATTGATAATTCCGCAAATAGCTGTCTTTACATGATTGGATTTACTTGACATATCGGTCACTCCCTCAAGGCTTTTCACCATATTATTTCTCTATTTTACCATAAAAAGAAAAAGATGGATACGATTGCATTCATCTTTCCCTAGTAGAAAGAGATCAGTTCCTACATGAAAACTTTCTAAACAGAAATTCCTAATGTCCGACTCATAATCACCACAAGAGCTAGCAAACAGAAAGCAACCCCATTCACAATCATGTGAAGTAAGATCGACATTTCCAAACGTTGGGTCTTATAAGCCGTCCAAGATAGAACGATCGACATACCTCCATAAATCAATAAAGAAGGTAGATTACTTGGTTGATGCAATAAAGCAAACACAATCGTACCGACTACAAATCCCAAGTTCTCTTTTCCTCGGAAAATCTTTTTAGGAACAATCCCACGGCACAAGATTTCCTCACAAATCGGAGCCAGCAAGGCTAGCAAGAAGAAACTGGAAATCAGTGAACTATTTTGAACCATATCGTTAATCTGAGACTGATTACTTGTTGTCGTCTCATTTGACAATTGCAATAAGATGGAACCAAGTATATTTGACCCGATAATAACTAGATAACTCAAGCCCAAACGTGCCAAATCCTTAGCTCTAAAAAAAGAAAAATTAAAACTTGCTAATTGCTTTTTACGAGCCCCTATAATAAACAGTGCCAGAATCACAATCGAAATACCAGCAACTATAAGCCCTGACTGTAACAGTGGTACTGCATTTAAAGTTAAAATAGCAGTAACCCCTATAGGAATCTGATATAAAATTGTCGCTAGCAAAAAGATTAACAGCCAGCCTGCACGATTCAATAATTCTTTCCACATACTTTTCTCTTTCATCACCTATCTCCTTTGTATTAAAAAAGGGGGGAAATCCCCCTGGGTAATTCTATTATAGGGCCATACTGATGTAGTTAAGGATAAACAAGGCATCCAAAATCCAAATCATAACATGAACATCTTTAGCTTGACCTTTGACAAGCTTAGTCAAAGTGTAAGTCAAGAAACCAACTGCAATCCCTTGAGTGATAGAGTAGCTGAATCCCATAAAGATAGATGTGAAGAAGGCAGGAACCGCTTCAGACATATCGTCCCAATGGATATTTTTCAAGCTAGCCAACATCATAATCCCAACGATAATCAAGATTGGAGCTGTAGCGGCTGTTGGTACAATCGCTAGAAGTGGACTAAAGAAGCTTGAGATCGCAAAACAGATAGCTACAACCAAGGCTGTCAAACCAGTACGTCCACCTGCACCGATACCAGCAGCAGACTCAACATAAGTCGTTACGTTCGAAGTACCAGCGATGGCACCAATTGAAGTACCAATCAAGTCAGAGTAAAGAGCCTTATCCAACTTAGCTGATTGGTGATTTTCACCATTTGTCGCTACGATACCAACTTTTTCACCTGTACCGATCAAGGTACCAATTGTATCAAAAATATCTGTCAATGAAAAGGCAAGAATAGCCATCAGAGTTTCAGGCAAGCGAGCTGTATCTGAAATCAAAGCTCCCAAACCTTCTGAACCAAGAGCTGCACCAAAAACTGTCTTCAAGTCTTCAAAGGCTGCACCAACATGGTTATTAGCAAAATCGATACTAGACAAATCTACCAAACCAACTGCAATAGCAAGAATAGTTGTTGTCAAGATAGAAAGGATAATTCCCCCTTTAATCCCTTTAATGACAAAGAAGATTGTGATAGCAAGTCCTGCAAGAGCCACCAAAACAGCTGGATTATTAAAGCTAACCAAGCCTGGAACTGCTGAAGAGTTTGCTGCAATCGTTGCTTGAGCCTTGTCAGCCCCTTCTCCTACAACAGTATAGTTACCTGGATCAATCGTAAATTTCAAAAGTCCAGCATTCTTAATCCCTACATAGGCAAGGAAGACACCGATACCAGCTGAAATAGCTGAGCGAAGGGCATTTGGAATCGATTCAATGATCATTTTACGAACATTTGTCAAAGTGATAATCAATGAGATAATTCCACAGATGAAGACCATAGCTAGGGCTTCTTGCCAAGAATAACCGAGTCCAAATACAACTGTAAAGGTAAAGAAGGCATTGAGTCCCATACCTGGCGCTTGAGCATATGGTAAGTTAGCATAGAAGGCCATCATCAGGGTACCAGCAACTGCACCGATAATCGTTGCGAGGAATACACCCTGAGCAGGCATTCCTGTTTGCGAAAGAATTTGTGGGTTTACAAAGAGAATATAACTCATTGCAAAGAAAGTTGTTAAACCAGCGAGAACCTCTGTACGAACGTCTGTACCGTTCTCTTTTAGTTTAAATAATTTGTCCATTATTAATCTCCTTTTAATTTTTACGAACAATAATAGAATTATATCATTTATCATTCACTTTTTCAATATCTTTGTTTGATTTATTTAAGAATTTGATGAAATTTCTTTTTTGGTTTCGAATCTGCTTTTCTGCCTGCTTTCTGTTATAATAGTAGACATCTTATCTGAAAATACACTAGAAAGGTTCCTATGACGAAAAAAATTATTGCAGTTGACCTGGATGGAACCCTGCTCAACTCAGACAGTCAAATTTCTGACTTTACAAAAGAAACCATAAAAAAAGTTACCGAAAAAGGACATCTGGTCATTATTACGACAGGTCGCCCTTACCGCATGTCAAAAGATTTCTACCGTGAACTGGACTTAGACACTCCTATGATTAACTTCAACGGCTCCCTCACTCATTTACCAGACCAAGTTTGGAACTTTGAAAAGTGTTTAACCGTAGACAAAAAATATCTGCTAGACATGGTTCGACGTTCAGAGGACATTCAAGCCGATTTTATCGCTGGAGAATACCGTAAAAAATTCTACATTACAAATCCTAATGAAGAAATTGCCAATCCAAAACTATTTGGTGTAGAAGCTTTCCAGCCTGAAGATCAATTTCAGCCTGAATTGGTGACCAAGGATCCTAACTGCATTCTGTTACAGACTAGAGCCAGTGACAAATATGCCTTGGCAAAAGAAATGAACACCTTCTACCAGCATCAACTTTCTATTAATACCTGGGGAGGTCCGCTCAATATCCTTGAATGTACCCCAAAAGGTGTCAACAAGGCCTTTGCTTTGGACTACTTGCTCAAGGTAATGAACCGTGACAAAAAAGATTTGATCGCTTTTGGAGATGAGCACAATGATACCGAAATGCTCGCTTTTGCTGGGAAAGGTTATGCCATGAAAAATGCCAACCCAGAGCTACTCCCTTATGCAGATGAGCAAATTTCCTTGACAAATGACCAAGACGGGGTTGCCAAAACCCTGCAAGACTTATTCTTATAACCTATACTGATACTCAATGAAAATCAAAGAGCAAACTAGGAAGCTAGCCGTAGGCAGTACTTGAGTACGGCTAGGCGAAGCTGACGTGGTTTGAATTTGATTTTCGAAGAGTATGACCAGCTTGCGAGCTGGTCTTTGTGTTCTTTTCACAGTCTCATCAACCAGTTAATCGATTGTTCTACTTTTTGCATCCAAAACCTTGGAAAAGGCTTTCTTTTGTGATATACTTCACATATAAATACAAGAGAGCTCGTCACACTCGACTCTGTTGACACAAAATCAATCCAGTCCCGTTGTCCCTGTTCTCGGTCAATATCAAGGAGGATAGCTATGAAAGCTGTTGTTGTAAATCCAGAAAGCACTGGTGTTGCTGTTGAAGAAAAAGTACTCCGTCCACTTGAAACTGGAGAAGCACTTGTAGAAATTGAATACTGCGGTGTTTGCCACACTGATCTTCACGTTGCCCATGGTGACTTTGGTCAAGTACCAGGACGTGTCCTAGGTCACGAAGGTGTTGGTATCGTTAAAGAAATTGCCCCAGATGTAAAAAGCCTTAAAGTCGGCGACCGCGTCAGCGTTGCTTGGTTCTTTGAAGGATGTGGCACTTGCGAATACTGTACTACTGGCCGTGAAACTCTTTGCCGTACAGTGAAAAATGCCGGCTACTCAGTAGATGGTGGTATGGCTGAACAATGTATCGTAACTGCAGACTATGCTGTCAAAGTTCCTGACGGACTTGATCCAGCCCAAGCTTCTTCTATCACATGTGCTGGTGTAACAACCTATAAAGCCATTAAAGAAGCCAAAGTTGAACCAGGCCAATGGGTTGTTCTTTACGGTGCTGGTGGACTTGGTAATCTAGCTGTTCAATACGCTAAGAAAGTATTCAATGCTCATGTCATCGCCGTTGATATCAACAATGACAAACTTGCCCTTGCAAAAGAAGTGGGTGCGGACATTGTTATTAACGGCCTCGAAGTTGAAGATGTACCTGGACTCATCAAGGAAAAAACTGATGGTGGAGCTCATTCAGCTGTCGTAACTGCTGTGTCTAAAGTTGCCTTCAACCAGGCTGTTGACTCAGTTCGTGCCGGTGGTCGCGTAGTCGCTGTTGGCCTTCCTTCTGAAATGATGGAACTTAGCATCGTGAAAACAGTTTTAGATGGAATCCAAGTCATCGGTTCTCTTGTAGGAACTCGTAAAGACTTGGAAGAAGCCTTCCAATTCGGTGCAGAAGGTTTAGTAGTTCCAGTTGTTCAAAAACGTCCAATAGAAGATGCCGTAACAATTTTCGACGAAATGGAAAAAGGTCAAATCCAAGGACGTATGGTACTCGACTTCACCCACTAATCTTATAGAAACCTATTTTAAAAGTTGGAATGCGCTTCCAACTTTTTTATATTAAATTTTTAAATAAGAATTCAAAAAAACTTCTCTAAAACTCAATATATCAATATTTTCAGATGTAATCTTTTTAATTATTTTATGATAAATAGTTGATTTTTAGATGAAAACGGTTTATACTTAAAAAGTCTTAAAGTTTTCTTAAACGAAAACTAAAACAAAAAAGGAGGAATGACAATAATGAGTATCGGAATCATTATTGCGAGCCACGGCGAATTTGCTGCGGGTATTCATCAGTCAGGATCTATGATCTTTGGTGAACAAGAAAAGGTTCAAGTTGTAACCTTTATGCCAAATGAAGGTCCTGATGATCTATACGCTAAGTTTAATAACGCTGTTGCTGCATTTGACGCAGAAGATGAGGTTCTAGTTTTGGCTGACCTTTGGAGTGGATCTCCATTTAACCAAGCTAGTCGCGTGATGGGAGAAAATCCTGAGCGTAAGTTTGCCATCATCACAGGACTTAACTTACCGATGTTGATTCAAGCCTACACAGAGCGCCTCATGGACGCTACTGCAGGTGTAGAAAAAGTCGCTGCTAATATCATTAAAGAAGCCAAAGATGGCATCAAGGCTCTTCCAGAAGAGCTCAATCCAGTTGAAGAAGTTGCAAGTGCTGCAGCTGCTCCAGTTGCCCAAGCTGCTATTCCAGAAGGAACTGTTATCGGAGACGGTAAATTGAAAATCAATCTTGCCCGTCTTGACACACGTCTTCTTCACGGACAAGTTGCAACTGCTTGGACACCAGATTCAAAAGCAGATCGTATCATCGTTGCTTCAGATAACGTAGCAAACGACGACCTTCGTAAAGAATTGATTAAACAAGCAGCTCCAAATAATGTCAGAGCCAATGTGGTTCCAATTCAAAAATTGATCGAGGTTGCAAAAGACCCACGCTTTGGAGAAACACATGCCCTTATCTTGTTTGAAACACCTCAAGATGCCCTTCGTGCAATCGAAGGTGGCGTGCCAATCAAGACCCTTAACGTAGGATCAATGGCTCACTCAACAGGTAAAACAATGGTCAACAACGTTTTGTCTATGGACAAAGATGACGTTGCTACATTTGAAAAAATGCGTGACCTCGGTGTTGAATTTGACGTACGTAAAGTACCAAACGACACCAAAAAAGATTTGTTTGACTTGATTAACAAAGCCAACGTTCAATAATAGACATTAAACTATAGAAGAATCCTAAGAAAATTTTTCACTTTATTATCATTAAATAGAAAAGGAATAAAACCATGTCAGATATTTCAATTATTTCTGCTGTCTTGGTTGTAGTTGTTGCCTTCCTTGCAGGTCTTGAAGGTATCCTCGACCAATTCCAATTCCATCAACCAATCGTCGCATGTACCCTTATCGGACTTGTAACTGGTAACCTCGAAGCAGGTGTTATGCTTGGTGGATCACTTCAAATGATTGCCCTTGGTTGGGCAAATATCGGAGCTGCCGTAGCTCCTGACGCTGCTCTTGCATCTGTTGCCGCAGCAATCATCTTGATCAAAGGTGGTAACTTTACTACTGAAGGTATCGCCGTTGCAACAGCAACAGCTATTCCACTTGCCGTAGCTGGACTTTTCTTGACAATGATTGTTCGTACAATCTCAGTTGGTTTGGTTCACACTGCCGATGCTGCCGCTAAAGAAGGAAATATTGCAGCTGTTGAACGTGCTCACTTTGTTGCACTTCTTCTTCAAGGTCTTCGTATTGCAATCCCTGCTGCCTTCCTTATCGCTATCCCAGCTTCTGCCGTTCAAGATGCTCTTAAATTGATGCCAGACTGGTTGAACGGTGGTATGGCTGTCGGTGGTGCTATGGTCGTTGCCGTTGGTTACGCTATGGTTATCAACATGATGGCAACTCGTGAAGTATGGCCATTCTTCGCAATCGGTTTTGCTTTTGCTGCCATTTCTCAATTGACTTTGATTGCCCTTGGTGTAGTCGGTGTTGCCCTTGCCTTCATCTACCTTAACCTTTCAAAACAAGGTGGTAACGGTGGCGGCGGAGCTGCGACTTCTAACGATCCAATCGGTGATATCCTAGAAGACTACTAGAAAGGAGAACAATCATGACTGAAAAACTTCAATTATCAAAATCAGATCGTAAAAAAGTTTGGTGGCGTTCACAATTCCTTCAAGGTTCTTGGAACTACGAGCGTATGCAAAACTTGGGTTGGGCTTACTCATTAATCCCAGCTATCAAAAAATTGTACACTACTAAAGAAGACCAAGCGGCTGCTCTTGAGCGCCACCTTGAGTTCTTCAACACTCACCCATACGTAGCTGCTCCAATCATGGGGGTTACTCTTGCACTTGAAGAAGAACGTGCGAACGGTGTTGAAATCGACGACGCTGCTATCCAAGGGGTTAAAATCGGTATGATGGGACCTCTTGCTGGTATCGGTGACCCAGTATTCTGGTTTACAGTTCGTCCTATCCTTGGAGCTCTTGGTGCATCACTTGCTGCATCTGGTAACTTGGTTGGTCCACTTCTCTTCTTCTTCGGATGGAATGCTATCCGTATGGCCTTCCTATGGTACACACAAGAGTTTGGTTACAAAGCTGGATCTGAAATCACTAAAGACATGTCTGGTGGTATTTTGAAAGACATCACTAAAGGTGCTTCTATCCTTGGTATGTTCATCCTTGCCGTTCTTGTACAACGTTGGGTATCTATCAACTTCACAGTTAACCTTCCTGGTAAACAATTGGCTGAAGGTGCCTACATCAACTTCCCAGAAGGTCCTGTATCAGGTGCTGAATTGAAAGGTATCCTTGGTCAAGCACTTGGGGGATTGAGCCTAGATAAGATTCAACCACAAACCCTTCAAGGTCAGTTGAACTCATTGATTCCAGGATTGATGGGACTTCTCCTTACTTTCCTTTGCATGTGGTTGCTTAAGAAAAAAGTATCACCAATCTCAATCATCCTTGCACTCTTTGCAGTAGGTATCGCAGCTCGTTTCTTCGGTATCATGTAATCTTGGTGAGAATGTACAAACAAAAAAAGAATCAGGTTTATCACCTGATTCTTTTGGCTCTTTGTCAAATAGTGTTGATGAAGAACCTAATGAAAAAAGAATCCAACAAAAATTGGACTACCTGTCTCCGGTTGAATACCGAAGACGGTAGCCCTAGGGTGTTTTTATTAAATTCTCACTTTTTGGGGTCAGTCCCTAAGCCTGATAGTAATTTTTTGTTCATACTATTCCCCTTTAGTCATTTACTACTTTAAGTTGCATTGCTTTAGCTACTTCTTCTGCCTTTGATCCCTTAGGTGTATGGATTTCTACATCTGGGTTACAGTTATCCACAAAATAGAAGTATTCTGTAATTTCTGTTACACTTGCTGGAATTGTAATAGATTTAATTGATGATGTCCCCCAAAATACTAATGTTCCAATACTCTTTGTTCCTTCTGGGAATACAACTGATTCTAATGAACTATCAGAGTTGAAAACATCATCTTCTACTGTTTCTATTGACTTACCAAAGTGGACATACTTTAACTTATTGTCAATCGTAAACGCACCTTTTCCAATATATCGTACTGTATCTGGTAAAACGATTGCCTCACAATGTTTCAAGTTCGCAAGACCACGTTCTCCAATTGCGATAACAGGTTTACCTTTAATTTCCTTTGGTACACGAACAACCTTATCGTCAGAAGTACAACTATAGATGACATAACCTTCTTCCCATAAATATACGCACGTTAATATATTAATATATTTAAGGATTTATAACTATAGTTCCTTAATTTTCCCAGTAAAAAAACGAAAGGCACCACAAGTTATTTATGTGTTTTCTTTAAACGATTCATGTACTTCTGTCGCAACTTCTCACCCGCCTTTAATTGCGGTTGCGATAGATTGAGGACCTAAATATGCATCCCCTGTTATTAGTTCATTTCTATTGTATTCTGATGTTGACCGAAAGTCAAATTTTTACCTTTCATCTAGAACACTAAAGTCTACTTTTGTTCAATTGCTGCAACGACAAGGTCACATGGAATAATATGTTCACTACCTGCCACTTCATGCGTTGATCTTCTTCCACTTTCATCTGATTCACCAAGTTCCATTGTAATAACCTTTACACCAGTTACTTTCCCACTCTCATCACGCAATACTTCTTTAATATTCTCTAAGAAATGGAATGTAACACCTTCATTGTGTGCATCTTTGATTTGTAGTGTAGCTTCTAGTATATTGTTCATATGGTCATCATTCTTTTGTTTTAGGTTTCAGCGCTTTTAATATAATGGATGTTGGCCTTTTTGTATACACTAAAATAGGGTTGGTGGAAAATTTCCATCAACCCTAAAAATTATAGAACCACACAAAACCCTGACCAGAGATGGCCAGGGTTTTGTATTTCAAAAATTATTCTGTAAATTCTATAGTTACTTTTACTTCAGAATCCATTGAAGAAAATATTGTTTTATAATAATTGATTGCAGATTCTTTAATTTCACTCTTAAATTTATCTAAATACTCTGCTTGTTTATCACTAGAAAGTTGGTTAGCGACCAATTTCCCAGTATCAATATCTTCTGTAGTTCCACTTAATAACTCTCCATGACTATCATATAAATCATAAGGATTATCTTTTGAAAGTTCAACACCAATTACTTCCAATTTTGGAACAATAACCTTATATTCTTTTTCGCTTATTTGTTCAACCTTTACACTACTTTTAATTCCAAATTTAGCTTTATAATTTAAAATTACTAATGCTGCTTTTTTAGAGAACGGCACATCAAACCCAAAAACTTGAGTTGTTTTTGTTTCAGAAATAATTTCATTAATTCCCGCATTCAAAAATACAACTTCATTCACTTTTTCAATACTTTCGATATTAATTGACGATTTGACTTCTGATTTATGTTCCTTAGGTAAGAAAAATAGCACTCCAATAGCTATAATAGCTATTAATACCACATTCAATAGTACACTAAACATATTAACTTTCTTCTTTAATATAGACAAGATAAAAAAACCTCACTTTAAATAATCTATCTAAATTTTACACATTCTAAAGAAAATAGTCAATATTTTTTCGTACTATCTTCTAAAATTAATTGTGCCTATTAAAAATGAAATTAGTTTGTTGCATTTGATTATATTTTTTGAACACCAAATCCATTTAAAATTGAGTGCTATTTTGAGCACTAAAAAAGGGCTCTTTGTCAAATAGTGTTGATGAAGAAATTTAGGAAGGGATTAAGCAACTAATTGTTGCTTAATTCCTTTTTGTTTTGGGCCAAACATTTTTGTTATTAAAATAATCCTATTTCTAAAATGGTAATAGTTTCTAAAGCCGTAGGCATTTCTTTTAAGCACTTTTATTTTATTGTTTATTCCTTCAATAGGGCCATTTGTTCTAGTTGGACACTCACAAGTATTTTGAATATATGGCAAGTAAGTCATAAGAGTCTTTAATACTCTTTTTAAACCAGGAGATAGGTCTAATTGCGTAGCTGCTTCAATCGTTTCCTTGAATTCTATATAATCTCTATCCTGTATACATTCACGAAGTGAATGTACAACCTCATAATCATTTTTAAGAGATGGATTTTTTTCTAAGATATAATCTACGATTCCTTTACTTGTTATGAAGCTTTCAAAAAGCTTATAACGATTATATTTATAGTTCTGAAGTTCATTAGAGTTCTTTAAAATTAACTTCCAATAATGTTTTAACTTTCGATATAATTTAGAGTCTTTATAGCGATGCTTATTCATGACACGTACCCGAGTTCGATTTAATTCTCTATTTAAGGCTTGTACGATATGAAAAGGATCAATGATAATTTTAGCGTTAGGAAACATTTCTTTTATTAATTGAATGTACGGTAAGTACATGTCGATGGAGATAGTTTTTACCTTTAATCTAGTCTTAGGCTCAAAACGATGAAAATACTTTTTCAAGCTGTAAGATTTTCTATCTCGTACAACATCGACCAGCTTGTGTGTAGTGCTATCACAAATAATGAAGCTCATATTACTATCGGAAGATTTGACGGATTTAAATTCATCAAAACACAAATGCTCAGGTAAATCGTGTAATGGTTTAATCTTTAGTAAACGTGTTGTATCATCTATGATACGTCTTACCGTATGAACTGAAACATTTGTTTCTTTTGCGATATAGGTTTCAGATACTGTTTCACTTATTTTTGATTTAATTTCGTTTTTTAAGTGTTTAGAGATATGACAGTGTTTTTCTACGATTCGACTAGTGTCTGCGGTAAATGAAGAGCCGCATTCTCTACAGAGAAATCTCTGCTTGCGTAGATTTAAGTAGGCCGCTAGGCCTGAAACAGAACAGAGAGTGATACGAGATGTTTTCGTGCCGTTTTTAACGATATTATTATTTCGGCTAACACACCCACAAACGGTACAAAATTCTGGTTTATGCGTATAAGTAGCTGCATAAAATAAAGATTTTCTCTTTTTAAATATCTTCTCTTGAACTTTATTATCCCAAATAATGTTTTTATCTTTGATTTGTAGTGTAGCTTCTAGTATATTGTTCATATGGTCATCATCCTTTTGTTTTAGGTTTCAGCGCTTTTAATATAATGGATGTTGGCCTTTTTGTATACACTAAAATAGGGTTGGTGGAAAATTTCCATCAACCCTAAAAATTATAGAACCGTTCTTTTTATATCTCATTTATTCAGCCAAGGCACCCATTGGATCCCATGGTGCAAGGACGATTGGTTCTGCTTCATAGGCAGCTTGTTCTTCTGCTGTTAGTAATTCCTTACGAACAACAATTTGGTAAGTGTACTCGTCCATCCAAGCGTCTGAGGCAACAAAGTAACCATCTGTACCTACCTTATCTCCCCAAGAGTTTTCAACCTTCCACTTGGTTGACTTACCATTTTCATCCAAGTCAACACCTGTCAAGACCATAGCGTGGGTCATTAAGCTTTCACTGTAATCCAAACGTCCAGCCTTGTCTTGAGTGAGTTTAATGTCCATGCTTGATTCAAAATCATAAACATCTGTCGCAAGAATTCCAGCTTTACGGTTGCTAAGCTGACCGACATCTGAACCAAACCAAACAGTCTCACCTGCTTGCATTTGAGCGATTGCCAATTCTTTCAAGCGCTCCATCGGTACGTTAATGTAACGAACCGCACGGCTACCAACCACATTTCCCAACATCTCAACTGTATAAGATTGGCCATAAGGTTTATCAGCAGTTGGAGCATTGATAACAGAAACGTAGTCTTCTAGAGGAAGATTGACATATTTCTTGTAAAACTCTTGTGGTGTAATGCTCTTTTCGCTTTGGTAGTTGTTGTCTTTATCGCGATAAGCAAAGTCAAATTTTCGTGGTGGAAGCCCCAATGACATAGCAAGGAAGTTAAAAATTTCTTGCAAGAGGTCTTCTTTCTTAGCTTGAACAGTCGCTTGGTCTGCGCCAGAAGCAAGCAAGTCACGCAAGATTTGAGCATCTTGGCGAAGCAATTTGTTAAGGATGGCATTGAGCTCACGACTGCTACTAGATGAAACAGACTCAGGGTAAACAGACTTAGGAACGACACCGTATTTCTCAAAGAGGGCAACGACCATATCCCATTGACCACCGTCTTGTTGTGGTGTTTGAAGTAGGAATTTAACCTTGCGGCTCGTCAAGTCCTGGTCTGCAGTCGCAATGACTTGCTCCAAGAACCAGTTTGATTTCTCATACTTGTCCCAGAAAAATGTGTGGGCCTGTGATAACTCAAAATTTTCTAGTTTGTATTGTGAGATAAGCTTGTGGCGGAAGGTGTTGAGGGCTGCAAACATCCAGCAACGACCAGATGCTTTCTGGTTAGTTACCTTGTCCTTGGTCAAATCCAATGAGAAAACAGGTGTATTGTCTACATGGCTTTGACGGCGTTCTAGAGCTGCAAAAATCCCGTTGTGGCTAGCAGCATTTTCAATCGCTTGGTATTTGACATTTGCTTCATAGTTGGCAAATAGTTTATCAGTAAATGATTCTTGAATCGCGTTCATAGATTCCTCCTTTTATTCTACAGTCTATTATAACTCTTTTCACAAAGGAAGCAACTGAAAAACATAAAAGGCAAGGACATTGTCCCTCCCCTTTTTCTAATATAAAGCAGATTAAGCAATACTAGCAAGAAGATTTTCCAATTCCTCCTTGGTCAAGCGGCGCCATTCCCCTCGTTCTAGGTTCTCATCCAATACTAGCGTTCCCATAGTCAAACGTTGCAAGTCCATCACTTCCTTACCACAGTAGGCAACCATACGCTTGACCTGATGAAACTTCCCTTCTGCAATAGTCACACGGATTTGGCTTTGATTCTTTTCTGTATCTGTGGAAAGAATCTCCAGTCTAGCGGGCTGACAGGTAAAGTCTTTGAGAGGAATACCCTCAGCAAATGTCTCCACATCTCCTTGGGTCATGATTCCCTTGACTTGTGCCTGATAAGTCTTGTCCACATGACGCTTGGGCGAAAGAAGAGCATGGGCAAGCTGGCCATCATTGGTCAAGAGTAGAAGACCATGTGTATCAATATCCAAGCGTCCTACTGGGAAAACTTCCTTGCTCCGAGCCAAGTCATCCAACAAGTCCAGAACGGTTCTGTGTTTGGGATCCTCAGTCGCTGAAATAACCCCTTGGGGCTTGTTCATCATGTAATAGACAAACTCTTCATACTCCAGTACTTGCCCATCAAAGTGAATCTCATCTCTTTCTTCATCAATCTGCAATTTAGCCGACTTTTCTTTTTTACCATTTACCGTCACGCGCCCAGCCTTGAGCAAGTTTTTGACCTCAGTCCGGCTCCCCACAGCACAGGCAACTAAAAATTTATCTAATCTCATAGAACTATTATATCATACTCAAAAGGAGGCTGGTACAATGACCAATCTCCTTTTCGTTTCATACTCTTCAAAAATCTCTTCAAACCGCGTCAACGTCGTCTTGCCGTATATATGTTACTGACTTCGTCAGTTCTATCTACAACCTCAAAACAGTGATTTGAGCAATCTGCGGTTAGTTTCCTAGTTTGCTCTTTGATTTTCATTGAGTATCAGATTTAAGAAATTAACTTCCTCGTCTCCAGAAAATCGCTAAGACAATCATGGAACCTAGTACTGCCGGAATAATGGCAGTTCCTGCTATTATCGGTCCCCAAGTTCCAAAAAGCAAATGGCCTATAAAGGCACCAATCCAGCCCAGAAACATTTTTCCAAAACATCCCATTCGCTCTCCACGATTGGTTAGAGTACCTGCTAAAAATCCCACTAGGAGACCAACGAACATACTTCCTAACATATTATCTCCTTACTTTGCCCAATCTCCGTTACGGAAGAGTGGTACACGTGTCCCATCCTCACGGATACCATCGATATCCATTTGGTTAGAACCAATCATAAAGTCTACGTGAACATCTGAACGGTTAAGCCCCGCAGCTTCAAGCTCCTCTTCGCTCATCTCCGCTCCACCAACAACGCTAGTTGCATAGGCTGCACCAATAGCCAAGTGGTTTGAAGCATTCTCATCGAAAAGGGTGTTAAAGAAGGTAATGCCTGACTGAGAAATTGGGCTTGGATCTGGTACCAAGGCACATTCACCCAAGGCACGCGCACCCGCATTTTCAAAGACAAGATCCTTCATAACCTGATCACCCTTCTCAGCAGTGATATCCACAATTTGTCCATCCTTGAAGCTTACTTTAATTCCTTCGATGATATTTCCATTATAGCTAAGCGGTTTTGTAGAAGTGACATAACCATCTGCACGATGGAAGTCAGGCGCTGTGAAGACTTCCTCTGTCGGCATATTTGGCAAGAATCCTTCGCCCTGTGCATTGATAGCACCAGCTGATTCCCAAACGTGGTTCTTCGGCAATCCAAGGGTCAAATCTGTCCCTGGCGCTGTGTAGTGAAGGGCTGAAAATTGCTCTTTATTAAGCATATCGGCCTTGCTCTTGAGGATAGCTGCATGCTCTTCCCAGGCCTTAACAGGATCTTCTTCGTAGACACGGCAAGTTTTAAAGATTTGGTCCCAAAGGAGATCGACTGCTTCTTCATCGCTAGCAGCATTTGGAAAGACTTTCTTAGCCCACTCAAGTCCAGCAGCGGCTGCTACAGTCCAGCTAACCTTGTTAGATTGAGTTGCGATACGCATTGGCTTCATGGCAAGTCCCATAGCTTTAGCAGAAGCTGAAAGCTTGTCAGCATTCACTCCGTTCAAGGCACCTGGATCAGATGAACGAACTCCAAGACGGCTAGCCTTGTTCTCCAAGAGATAGTTCATCTCAGCAATCTTGTATTCTGGTACATTATCCAGACGCTCCATCGGTGCGTGGAGGAATTTCTCACGGTTGATGATATCATCTGTCCACTGAACGATCACCTCATGTGCACCCAAAGCATAAGCTTCTTTGACGATTAAGTGAGCCAACTCGCGTTGCTCCACATCAATAGAAAGAGCCAAAGTGTGACCAGCCTGCACGTTGATTCCGTTCGCAACCAGTAATTTCGCATATTTTTCTAGATTTTCTTTAAAATTTGGTAAAACCATGTTGTTTTCTCTTTTCTATTTTATTTTTCTTTCAAAGCAGAGAATAATCCTGCTAAAGCAATAGCACCTGACAAGAGTGCTGTTGATAGAAGGATTGTCTGGTCAGCAAGTTCCAATTGATATTCAAATACCTTCTCAGCCGGCTTATCTTCCGCAAAAATTCTTAGTTTCATCTTTTTTCCTCCAAGACCTTAAAACAACTCATCAAACAAACTGAGTTGGTTATCCTCTGGCATATTGCCCAGAATCCCCATTTCATCTATCTTTTCAACCAAGGTTGATGAGAGCCCACCACGCTTGCGTAGTTCTGTTTTAGAGAGGAATTCTCCCTCTTCACGCGCTCGCACCAACTGCTTAGCAACGTTCTCTCCCAGACCATCCATTGCTACAAATGGTGGAATGAGGGTATCCCCATCGATGAGGAACTCTGTTGCCTGACTACGGTAGAGATCGAGTTTTCCAAACTTGAAACCACGCTCCCACATCTCATTGACAATCTCAAGAGTTGTATAGAGATCAATTTCTACATTAGAAGCTTCATTGTTCTTCCGTTTTTCAGAGATTTCTTCCATTCTGCGTTTGATGGCATCCAAGCCCGCCCCCATTGTCTTGATATCAAAGGCCTTAGCACGGATTGAGAAGTAAGCACAGTAATAATAAATGGGATGGTGAACCTTGAAGTAGGCCACACGCAAGGCCATCATAACGTAGGCTGCCGCATGGGCTTTAGGAAACATGTACTTAATTTTCCCACAGGACTCGATATACCACTCTGGCACCTTATTAGCCTTCATGGCTTCGATATAGCCATTGCGTTCCTCTTCGGAAATCTTGAGCCACAAGCCCTTACGTACCCGTTCCATAATGGTAAAAGCCATCTTAGGTTCCAGACCCGCATGCATGAGGTAAACCATGATGTCGTCCCGACAACCGATAACGGTCGACAGGTCCGCAATTCCTTGCTTGATTAAATCCTGGGCATTTCCCAACCAGACATCAGTACCGTGGGACAATCCAGACAACTGCAGCAACTCCGCAAAAGTCGTTGGGTGCGTCTCGTCCACCATTCCACGAACAAAGTTGGTTCCAAACTCTGGAATCCCCAACATACCCGTAGGCGTTCCAATTTGTTCAGGTGTTACCCCTAACACATCCGTCCCAGAAAAGAGGGCCATCACACCTTCGTCATCCATAGGGATTTCATTAGGATCAATCCCAGACAAGTCCTGCAATTTCCGAATCATGGTCGGATCATCATGTCCCAATACATCAAGTTTGAGGACGTTCTCGTCGATATCATGGAAGTTAAAGTGAGTGGTCTGCCATTCAGCCGTCACATCATCTGCTGGATACTGGACAGGCGTAAAGTCGTAGACATCCATGTAGTTAGGAATAACAACGATTCCCCCTGGGTGTTGGCCTGTTGTCCGTTTGACACCAGCAGCACCTTGAGCGAGACGTTCCACTTCTGCATCACGATAAAACTTGCCATAATCTCGCTCATAGCCCTTTACAAATCCATAGGCAGTCTTGGCAGCCACCGTACCAACCGTTCCTGCACGGAAGGCATATTCCTCACCAAAGATATCACGCACATCCAAGTGGGCGCTAGGCTGATCCTCTCCCGAAAAGTTCAAGTCAATATCGGGAACCTTATCCCCATCAAAACCAAGGAAGGTCTCAAACGGAATATCCTGCCCATTTTTGCTGAGTTTGTGACCACAGTTTGGACAATCCTTATTGGGCATATCAAATCCTGAACCATAAGAACCATCGGTGATAAACTCGCTGTATTGACACTGACCACAGACATAGTGAGGAGAGAGAGGATTAACCTCCGTAATCCCAATCATGGTCGCAACAAAACTGGAACCAACAGATCCACGGGAACCAACCAAGTAACCCCGTTCATTGGAACGTTGCACTAGCATCTGCGAAGCCAGATAAATCACAGCAAATCCATTCCCCAGAATAGAAGTTAATTCTTTTTCAATCCGCAAATCAACGATATCTGGCAACGGATTTCCATAAATCTCAAAAGCTTTCTTATAGGTCAGCTCAGCGACCGTTTCTTCAGCTTTGTCGATGAAAGGCGTGTACAAGTCACCCTTAACAACCTCAACGGGTTCAAAGATTTCTGTCAAGGCATTGGTGTTTTCAATAACCAATTTGCGAGCTAGTTCCTCTCCCAAGAAGGCAAATTCATCCAACATCTCATTAGTCGTTCTAAAATGGGCTTTTGGCAGAGGAGCTGGTTGAGCATGTTCCCCATGACCGATAGTTCGGTTAATCATCGCCCCCTGTCCCAAACTACGGACGATAATTTCACGGTAAATCTCTTCTTCTGGTTCGATATAGTGGACATTTCCCGTAGCCAAAACGGGCTTGCCAAGACGGTCTCCCACCTCTATCAAACTCTTGATAATGGTCTGGAGTTCTTCCATATCCTTGACCTGCTCCTTGGCAATCAAGGGAGCATAGATAGCTGGTGGCATGACCTCGATAAAGTCATAATACTTGGCCACCTCAACCGCCGCATCCACACCTTGGGAAACAACCGCATCAAAAACTTCACCTTCTGAACAAGCCGACCCCAGAATCAATCCTTCCCGATGGGCATCTAAAACTGTTCTCGGAATTCGTGGCACCCCTTCAAAATACTTGGTATTGGACAAAGAAACCAACTTAAAGATATTTTTTAGACCTACCTGATTCTTGACATAAATAGTCGCATGCTTGATCCGAGCTTTTTTATAAGAATCTGGACTAATCAAATCAATATTAAGTCTAACTAGATCGGTCACACCATGTTTTTCTGCTACCTCTTTGATAAAGATGAAGAGCAGACGACCAGTAGCTTCCGCATCGTAGTTGGCCATGTGGTGATGTTCTAAGGCCACACCAAAACGCTTGGTCAAAGGTCCCAAACCATGACGCTTATACTCAGGATAGAGGTTTCTAGCAAACTCTAACGTATCGATAACTGGCTGACTAATCCTTGGAAGACCATGACGCTCATAGTTGGCATTCATAAATCCAACGTCAAAGGTAGCATTGTGGGCAACTAAGACCGTATCCTTGCAGAATTCTTGGAATTCTTGCAAAACTTGTTCCAGTGGTTTGGCATTTTTGACATGGTCATCTGTAATTCCAGTCAACTCAGTAGTAAAAGCTGACAAGGGATGTCCAGGATTGATAAATTCATCAAATTCAGCAATAACATTCCCCTTGTACATCTTAGAGGCCGCAACCTGAATCAAATCATTATAGATAGCTGAAAGCCCCGTCGTTTCCACGTCAAAGACCACGTAGGTCGCTTCCGACAAGTCCATCTCCACTTCGTTGTAGACGATAGGGACACGGTCCTCCACGATATTGGCTTCCATACCATAGATCAGCTGGATTCCCGCTTTCTTAGCAGCCTTATAGCCATGTGGGAAGGACTGAACATTTCCATGGTCTGTGATGGCAACCGCCTTGTGTCCCCACTTAGCAGCTGTCGCAACGATTTCTTCTACCTCTGGTAGTGCATCCATGGTCGACATATTAGTATGAGCATGAAACTCAACCCGTCGTTCTCCTTCTGGCATTAAATCCTTCCGCTCATAGTGAATAACTTCCTGCACGTCTTGCGCGTTCATAGTCAAATCGCGTGTGAAGTTATTCATCTCTACATTCCCACGAACACGAAGCCAAGAATTCTTTTTGATGAGATCAAATTTCTGAGCTTCCTCTTCATTCTTAACCCACTTTTGCATCGAAAAACTTGAAGTGTAGTCCGTCATTTTAAAGTTGATCAAAACACGCCCTGTTCTGGTCACTTTTTGCTCCACATCAAAAACAACCCCTTCAAAGACCAAACGATTTTCCTCCGTCGTCACTTCGATCATAGGAGTAATCTCTGCCTTATCCAGCTTCGGTTTAGCTGCAGCTTTTTTAGCTTGAAAATCAAAGGATGGTTTCTCTTCCGCTGGAGGAGGTGCCATCTGTTCTAGTTGTTCCATAGCACGGAGCGCTTCCTCGTTAGCAGCTTGAACAATCTGCTCATTTTCAGCATGAAAGGCCTCTTCCTGCTCTTGTGTCAGGACATCATTCTTCTCTACTTGACAATTAAAAGCTGGAAAACCAAACTTTTCAAGTTGTTTCGCTAAATTAGGAAGGTGATTTTTCTTAAAATGCTCCTTATCAATCGCCTCAGATCCTTCAATAAATAGCTGATTGCCCTCCGCACGAACTCGCAAATTCTGATAAAGGGACTTAAAACCTTGACTAGCACATGGCCCCTCAGAAAAAGCCTCTCTATAGTAGGACTGCAAGAGTTGATTTGAAAATTCTTGAGACAGAGTCTTGATTTCGAAAATAGCTTTATTGCCTGTCTTAGAAAATTCTTCCCTCAAACCTTTCTTTAATTCTAAAAAGATTTCAATCGGTAAAATATTAGAAAATACGAAATGAAACTCCCATACCTTACTAATTTTATGAACCACAACTCGCTCAATATCGGCCTGTGCTAAAGCAAGAGCCCGTCTCATTTCAGCAGGTATCCCCAATTGATTCATCAAAATTTCAAAACTATTTGACATTCATTTTCCTCACATTATTCTTCTACTATTTTACCATACTTAGAGGTGTTTTCTAAAGACAAAAGGAAGCCACTAAGTGACTTCCTTCTAGAGCGAGGACAGATTAGTCTTCACCTTTGTTTTTCTTAATAATTTCTTCTTGTACAGACTTAGGTACATCTTCGTAGTGGTCAAATACCATCATGAATGTACCACGTCCTTGAGATGCAGAACGAAGAACTGTTGCATAACCGAACATTTCAGCAAGTGGAACGTAAGCACGAACGATTTGGCTGTTACCATGTGCTTCCATACCATCTACACGTCCACGACGAGCAGTTACGTGACCCATAACATCACCAAGGTTTTCTTCTGGAACAGTGATTGTTACAAGCATCATTGGCTCAAGGATAGCTGGTTGTGCTGATTTAGCAGCTTCTTTAAGGGCAAGTGAAGCCGCAATCTTGAAGGCAGTTTCAGATGAGTCGACATCGTGGTATGAACCATCGTAAAGTTTAGCTTTAACGTCAACCATTGGGTAACCTGCAAGTACACCGTTAGCCATAGATTCTACCAAACCTTTTTCAACCGCTGGGATAAATTCACGAGGAACCACACCACCGACGATTGCGTTTTCGAATTCGAATCCTTTACCTTCTTCGTTTGGAGTAAATTCAATCCATACATCACCGAATTGACCTTTACCACCAGACTGACGTTTGAAGAATCCACGTGCTTGAGTAGAAGCACGGAATGTTTCACGGTAAGATACTTGAGGAGCACCTACGTTCGCCTCAACTTTGAACTCACGACGCATACGGTCAACAAGGACGTCAAGGTGAAGTTCACCCATACCAGAGATAACTGTTTCACCAGTTTCAACGTTTGTTTCAACGCGGAATGTTGGATCTTCTTCAGCCAATTTTTGAAGAGCGATACCCATCTTATCTTGGTCAGCTTTAGATTTTGGCTCAACCATCAATTGGATAACTGGTTCTGGAACATTGATTGACTCAAGGATGATTTTAGCTTTTTCATCTGTCAATGAGTCACCAGTTGTAGTATCTTTCAAACCAACGGCAGCAGCGATATCACCTGAGTAAACAGTGTCAATTTCTTGACGGCTGTTAGCGTGCATTTGAAGGATACGTCCGATACGCTCACGTTTACCTTTAGAAGTGTTCAATACGTATGAACCTGATTGAAGAACACCTGAGTATACACGGAAGAATGTCAAACGACCTACGAATGGGTCTGTCATGATCTTGAAGGCAAGAGCTGCAAATGGCTCTTCATCAGATGCTGGACGAGTTTCTTCTTCATCTGTATCTGGGTTGATACCTTTGATCGCTGGGATGTCAAGTGGGCTTGGAAGGTAGTCAATAACCGCATCAAGCATCAATTGAACACCTTTGTTCTTGAAGGCAGAACCACACAATACTGGGAAGAATTCAACGTTGATAGTCGCTTTACGGATGCCAGCTTTCAATTCTTCGTTAGTGATTTCTTCACCTTCGAGGTATTTCATCATCAATTCTTCGTCAGTTTCAGCAACTGCTTCAATCAATTTTTCACGGTATTCTTGAGCTTGGTCAAGGTATTCAGCTGGGATGTCTTCTTCAAGGATATCTGTACCAAGGTCGTTAGTATAGATTTCAGCTTTCATCTTGATCAAGTCGATGATACCACGGAAGTCATCTTCAGAACCGATTGGCAATTGGATTGGGTGTGCATTTGCTTGAAGACGATCGTGAAGTGTGCTTACAGAGTAAAGGAAGTCAGCACCGATTTTATCCATTTTGTTAGCAAATACGATACGTGGAACTCCGTACTCAGTTGCTTGACGCCAAACTGTTTCAGTTTGAGGCTCAACACCTGATTGTGAGTCAAGAACGGTAACCGCACCATCCAATACACGAAGAGAACGTTGTACTTCGATTGTGAAGTCCACGTGTCCTGGTGTGTCGATGATGTTTACGCGGTGGTTGTTCCATTGAGCTGTTGTCGCAGCAGATGTGATAGTGATACCACGCTCTTGCTCTTGCTCCATCCAGTCCATTTGTGACGCACCTTCGTGAGTTTCACCGATTTTGTGGATTTTACCAGTGTAGTAAAGAATACGCTCAGTAGTTGTTGTTTTACCAGCATCGACGTGAGCCATGATACCGATATTACGAGTTTTTTCAAGTGAAAATTCGCGTGCCATGAGGTTTGTTTCTCCTATTTATTTTTGATTTCTATTCTATTATAACACGATTTTAATAAAAACGGATAGGCAGGACCTACCCGTTCTCAATGTTTTCATGCTATTGTTGGTTTCAACTTGTAGATTTACAAGTTGAATTGAACTCGGGCTAAAAGCCCAAGTTAGTTGAGTTGAGCTCAAGCTAAAAGTCTGGAGAAAAAGATGAATCTCATTGGTTGCAATCGCAACCTGCTTTGATTCCCTATTTTCTCTGGGACTTTCTTAACGCTTTCGCATCCTATATTACCAACGGAAGTGTGCGAATGCACGGTTAGCTTCAGCCATACGGTGAGTGTCTTCACGTTTCTTAACAGCTGCACCAGTGTTGTTAGCAGCATCCAAGATTTCTTTTGCAAGACGGTCTTGCATTGTGTGTTCACCACGAAGACGAGCAATTGTTACCAACCAACGAAGTCCAAGTGTTGTACGACGTTCTGGACGAACTTCAACTGGGACTTGGTAGTTAGAACCACCAACACGACGTGCACGTACTTCAAGTACAGGCATGATGTTTTCCATAGCTGTTTCAAATACTTCAAGTGCATCGTTACCAGTAGCTTCTTTGATTTGCTCAAAGGCACCGTAAACGATTGAAGCAGCTGTACCACGTTTACCATCAAGCATAACGCGGTTGATAAGACGAGTAACTAGTTGTGAATTGTAAAGCGGATCTGGCAATACGTCACGTTTTGGCGCTCTATTTTTACGACTCATTTCTCTTTATCCCCTTTCCTTATGCTTTTGGACGTTTAGTACCGTATTTAGAACGGCCTTGTTTACGATCGTTAACACCTGCAGTATCAAGTGCACCACGGACGATATGGTAACGTACCCCTGGAAGGTCTTTTACACGTCCACCACGAAGAAGAACCACGCTGTGTTCTTGCAAGTTGTGTCCGATACCTGGGATGTAGGCAGTAACTTCGATAAGGTTGCTCAAACGTACACGAGCGAATTTACGAAGGGCTGAGTTAGGTTTTTTAGGTGTCATTGTTCCAACACGAGTTGCAACACCACGTTTTTGTGGTGAAGAAACGTTTGTTTGAACTTTTTTATGACTGTTGTAACCAACGTTCAAAGCTGGTGATTTAGATTTTTCTACTTTTGATTTACGCGGTTTGCGAACCAATTGGTTAATTGTAGGCATCTACATTCTCCTGTGTTTTTTTATTTTTGGTGATGATACACTTGGTGACAGCTATCATCTGTGTGTACTTTTGCAACATTTGTCAGCACGTCCCTGTACACTCTTGAGAGACCAAAAGTAAAAAGTACCGTCTATTATTGTAACAAAATTTTCCATTGGTTGTCAAGATATTTTTCTTTTTTATTGTTAATTTTAGCTCTTTTGTAGTGCTCCCCCAAAAAAGAAAAAGGAGGAATCCCACCCTCCTAAAGTTAGTATTGTTCCATTCAATTCCATCAATTTTAACACATAATGTTCAAAAAAATATTATATCATCACAACCAACCAGATTCTTTCGCGATATTAGCTGCCTCTGTTCGATTGCCTGCATCTAGCTTGGAAAGAATATTGGTGACATAGTTTCGGACTGTTCCGTTGGATAGATAAAGTTTGTCTGCAATTTCTTGGTTAGAGAAGCCCTGAGCAATTCCCTTTAAAACTGCGATTTCTTGCTCCGTTAATGGATTGGGATGCGTCATCACCACTTCCATCAATTCAGGCGAATACTCCTTGCGCCCTTCGAGGACGGTGTGCAAGGTTTGCATTAGCTCTGCAATGTTTCTTTCTTTTAATACATAAGCATCTACTCCAGCCTTGACCGCACGTTCAAAATACCCAGGACGCTTGAAGGTCGTCACCACAACCACCTTTGTTGCTAGATTTTCTGCTCGTATCCACTCCAAGACTTCAAGACCTGTCTTAACAGGCATTTCTACGTCAAGGATGGCGATATCTACAGACTCCTTTTCTAATAGTTGGATTGCTTCTTGCCCATTCTTGGCTTGAAAGACAAACTCTACATCCGGTTGAAGCGTGAGCAACTGGCACATTGCATCTCGTAACATACTTTGATCTTCTGCAACAAGTAGTTTCATCTTAGTTTCTCTCCTTATAAGGTAGTCGAACCTGAACTTCTGTCGGTTCTTTCCAACTAATTACCTTTACTTCTCCCGAAAATGGAAGAACACGATCTCGAACTGTATGGAGGTCATCCCCCTTTATAGAAGTAAAGCCACAGCCATCATCTCTCACTGTTAGAATGAGTTCTTTCTCTGTCCGTTCTAATCTTAAGTAGACTTTAGACGCTTTAGCATGTTTGATGATATTGGTCACCAACTCAAGCAAAATCATGGAAGCCGTTGACTCCAATTCCTGAGTTAAGCTAGCTGTATCTAGTTGATTAGCTATTTCCACCTCAATTCCAGCAATTTCTAACATCTTTTTCACAGTCTCTAGTTCGGATGTCAAAGTTCTAGACTTAAGATTTTCTACAATGGTTCGCACTTCACGCATTGATTCTTTGCTAATTTGCTGTATTTCTCTTAATTCCTTTTCCACCTGTGGATAAGCCTCCATCTGAAATAACTGCAAGGCCAAATCTGTCTTGACACTCAGCATAGCAAAAGTGTGTCCCAAGCTATCATGCAAATCCTGACCGATACGACTGCGTTCATTTTCAGCAAGCAATAGATTTATCTGGGCATTTTGCTTAGCCTGTGCTTCTTTCAAATCCTCCACAATCCGAATCCGAACCAAGCCAAAAGTCATTAAATCGACAAAAGCAAGAATTACAAGTAGATAGAATAGAAACTCAACTTCGATTCTCTGAAAAATCAACAGTTGGCCAACAACAAGGACTTGAGCAAGAAGAAAAGTCCAGACATGTAAAGACTTTAAACTACGTACGCCAAAATGATAACTTAAGAGGTTAGAAAGGAAAAAGAAGAACCAGATATAATTAACAGCAACAAAGGCAGTATTCCCAACTACATAAGTCAGCATGAGACCCCAATATAGCCAAGATAGGCGCTGGCTCTTAGTTGTTAAAACACCCAAATATGCCACTACAAATAGAATATCAATGAATAAATGCCAGACAGAAAGCCACCCAGTCACTACAGGTAGGATGGGGAAAATCATAAAAATTAAACTGGCCCAAAACATATAATGTATGCTTTTCAGTCTTTCAAGCATTAAGCATTCTCCTTATGACCTTGAAGGTAAATGGTCAAACCAAACAAAACTGCTGAAAAAACAAGTAGATAAACTGTAGCTGATAGATTGATGCTACCCTCGTTTAAGAAGGTCTTGAGCAACTCCATCAACTGATAAGTTGGTAGACACTTCCCGATTGCTTGCATCCAGTCTGGAAATAAAGAGATGGGCATCCAGAGTCCGCCTAAAACAGCCAAGCCTAGATAGAGAAGATTGCCCACGACAGACATCAGCTGACTAGAAGGCAAGAGTGTCAAGGTCAAGCCAAGCGCTACAAAAGCTACACTTCCTACTATCAGCAAGAACGCAGCCCCAATCCAGTTTCCAAGAGACATATCCACACCTCTTACAAAATGCCCAACTGAGAAAACCACCAAGATTGAGACCAAATAATCAACCATCATACTTGTTATCTTTGATAGATAATATTCTACCATATTTACTGGAGTATGGCGTAATGTTTTCTGCCAATTGTTGATTTTATCGGTATGTAAAACAGCTGGGAATGAAAACATAGCTGTCGACATCATGGAAAAGGCTGTCATGGAGATGAGGTAATCACGCATAAAATTCGCGGGCCCACCTGGTGTGTCCTGGTACATGCCAGAAAAAAATAAATAGAAGGCTGTCGGCATCCCTACGGATAACAGATAATAGACTAATTGTCGTTTGGTCAATAGAAATTCTATCTTGTTTAGTGCGATCCATCGTTTCATCTTAGTCATCTCCCTTTTGTGTTTCTTCAAAGATTGTATCCAGCAAGCTACGATTATTGACTTCAATTTCTTGAATCCTACATCCTGCCTGAACTAATAGTTCCCAGAAAGCGTCCGCTTCGCGTGTGACTACTTGTAGAGCATCTTGTTTTTGTGACCAGTTTTCAACCAAGTTAGACTGCTCAATGACTTCCTTGTATGCTAGAGGAAGGATAAAATGCTTTTCAATTCCCTCACTACGCATGGCTAGAGGCGTCGTATCACGAATCAACTCTCCCTTATTCAAGACCAAAATCCGGTCCGCTGTATGCTCTACCTCTTCGATATAATGGGAGGAATAGAGAATGGTAACTCCCTTAGCTTTTAGTTCCTGAACAATTTCCCAAAAGCGTTGACGAGTTGAAGTATCCATGGCAGCAGTTGGTTCATCTAAAAAGACAAGCTTTGGTCGCCCAATCAAGGTCAAGACAAAAGAGAAGAGACGCTTTTGCCCGCCTGACAATTTTTCTGCGAATTGCTCTTTCTGATGCTGGTCAAACTGCAATAGTTGATCGATTTCCTGGTTGCTCAAGGGATTTGGATAAATACTTTGAAAGAAAGCAATCAACTCTTTGACCTTTAATTTCTGAACGATGACATTTTCTTGAGGGAGATAGGATCTTGTGTAGTCTAACTGAGAACTCGTCACTGGCAAGCCTTGGATGGATACTTGATCGCTTGTGACCCGTTTATCTCCAAGCAAACAGTCCAAGAGTGTGGTCTTCCCAGCACCATTGGGCCCAATCAAGGCGACGCATTCACCTTCAGCTATCTCAAAGGAAATATCCTTCAAAATAGCCTTGCCCTTGATGTTTTTATTTAGGCTTTCTACCTTAATCATGTTCATGATATTCTCCTTTCAACCACTCCTTTCCCATAGGAAAGGCGATAAAAATCATAAATCCCAGTCCCCAGGCACCGCGAATGGCTTGGTGAAGGAAGGCTTGATCAAACCAACCTGTAAACATTTCTACCAACCATACCACTAGTGATAGTCCAATAAAAAGATAGAGAAACGCTTTTTTCATTTTTCAAACTCCTTTTTCACATCTGAGACTAATTTCAAACCTTCTCGGATAAGCCAGGACATCATTCCAAATCCTGCAAATAGCTCCCAAGGAAAATGATAGAAATCTTCATCCAATCCTGAGAACATGAGATAAGTCATGACTCCTGCTGCTACTAAACTCATTGCGACAATTACTTTATGTTTCATTTTTTCTTCCTCCACTTGATACATCTAGTATAATTCTTTGAAGGTAGAATCACTAGAAGCTTCTGTCATGAGGAGATATGACAAATGTCATTAAAAATTCTGTTCAAAACAAACAAGATACACTATACAATAAAACACAAGTAGAAAAATCTAAGGCAGCCTCCTCAAAAGAAATATCAAACCCCATTCACACTATAATGTAAACTAATACTTATCTAAACTCGTAATAGCAGCAATTTTTATAACATTGAAACATATATTATAGGTTCAACAAAAACTCTTCTATTACTTTATTAAAAATTAATAAGAGTTATAAAATCTATTAAATTTCAATGTGTATAATTAACTACAGTATTTATTAAATAAGACAGGAAACAAAAAAGTATACGCGATCAAAATGAATTACTGAAATTCAAAAAAGAGAGAAGCAAACTGATTCTCTCTTAATGTATATAATATCTAGTTAAACAAAAAAGATACGCTTACGTATCTCTGTAATGAATCGGGAAGACAGGATTCGAACCTGCGACACCTTGGTCCCAAACCAAGTACTCTACCAAGCTGAGCTACTTCCCGAGTTAAATAGAAAAATGCACCCTAGAGGAGTCGAACCTCTAACCGCCTGATTCGTAGTCAGGTACTCTATCCAGTTGAGCTAAGGGTGCTCATTATATTATGCCGAGGACCGGAATCGAACCGGTACGATCGTTACCAATCGCAGGATTTTAAGTCCTGTGCGTCTGCCATAAGCCGGCTCATTTATTATATCTTAATGCGGGTTAAGGGACTTGAACCCCCACGCCGTTAAGCGCCAGATCCTAAATCTGGTGCGTCTGCCAATTCCGCCAAACCCGCATATATGACCCGTACTGGGCTCGAACCAGTGACCCATTGATTAAAAGTCAATTGCTCTACCAACTGAGCTAACGAGTCTAAAATAACTTTCGTTATTCCAAACGGTCCCGACGGGAATCGAACCCGCGATCTTCGCCGTGACAGGGCGACGTGATAACCGCTACACTACGGGACCTATGGGAGTTAACGGGATCGAACCGCTGACCCTCTGCTTGTAAGGCAGATGCTCTCCCAGCTGAGCTAAACTCCCTAGAGCTAAGCGACTTCCATATCTCACAGGGGGCAACCCCCAACTACTTCCGGCGTTCTAGGGCTTAACTTCTGTGTTCGGCATGGGTACAGGTGTATCTCCTAGGCTATCGTCACTTAACTCTGAGTAATACCTACTCAAAATTGAATATCTATTCAAATCAAGAAAACCGTTC